>CAJGCT010000009.1 GCA_904501985.1 uncultured Clostridia bacterium | reverse complement strand
GGTCAGAAGCAGCGTGTTGCGCTCGGTCGTGCGATCGTCCGCGATCCTAAGGTATTCCTTCTTGACGAGCCGCTTTCTAACCTCGATGCTAAGCTCCGTGCTGCCATGAGAACTGAGCTTACCAAGCTCCACAAGAGACTCGGTACAACCTTTATCTACGTTACTCACGACCAGGTCGAGGCTATGACCATGGCGAGCCGTATCGTTGTTATGAAGGACGGTCTTATCCAGCAGGTAGATACTCCTCAGAACCTTTACGATTCTCCTTGCAACATCTTCGTTGCAGGCTTCATCGGAACACCTCAGATGAACTTCATCAACGCAAAGCTTGTTAAGGCAGGCGACGGTGTTAACGTCGAGTTCGCAGGCAACTCCATTAAGCTTCCTGCTGACAAGGCTAACAATGAAGCTCTCAAGGATTACATCGGCAAGGAGGTTATCGCAGGTCTTCGTCCTGAATGTATCCACGACGAGCCTATGTACCTCTCCAGCATGGCTGACAGCGTTATCACCTGCAACGTTGATGTTACCGAGCTTATGGGTAACGAAATCTTCCTGTATCTCGCTGCTGACGAAGAGCAGAGCCTTACCGCTCGCGTATCTTCCCGTTCCAGCGCAAGAGCAGGCGACTCCATCAAGGTTGCTCTTGATATCTCCAGACTCCACATCTTCGATAAGGACACCGAGAAGTGCATTGTCCACTAATCAGTGCGGCATAACTAAAAAAGAATCGCTGCCCATCCGCGAAAGCGGAGGGCAGCGTTTTTGTGTTTATTTGAAAACAAAACAGGGAATCTTATTTTATATTCCTGCCACCACAACAAGTGCACCGCTTGATTTAAGCGTGAACTCGCCCATGCCTGCCGGCATATAGTAGGTCTCGCCCTTCTTGAAGGGATACTCGGTGCCGTCAAACAGTACCACACCGTCGCCTTCGATAAAGGTGAGGGACAGGAAGCTGTCCTTGTCTGCATTAAGAGAAAGCTCTGTGAATTCGTATTTGTTTACCTTGAATTTGTCACACGCCGCAAGAAGTGAGGATGTGCGTTCATCTGCCGCCGCAAAGCGCATTTTTTCAATGTCTTCGGGAGTGTAGTTTACAATAACATCCCGTGCTTTTTCTACGTGAGTTTCACGCGGCTTTCCGTCCTTGCCAAGTCTGCCGTAATCGTATACGCGGTAGGTAACGTTGGAATTCTGCTGAATCTCACAGATGAGATTGCCGGCACCAATTGCGTGCACAAGACCGGAGGGGATGAAATATACGTCGCCTGCTTTTACCTTTACTTTTTCGAAGAGATCTTCCACAGTATTGTCAGCGACTGCTTTTTCGAATGCCTCGGCGCTGTAGCTGGGTTTTGTGCCAATTACAAGCTCTGCTCCCTCATCTGCTTCCACTATGTACCACATCTCGGTTTTGCCTAACTCATTTTCGTTTTTAAGTGAATATTCATCCGAGGGGTGAACCTGAATGGACAGGCGGTCGCGAGCATCTATGAATTTAATGAGCAGAGGGAATCTGTCGCCGTCGTAACCGTCACCGATAACGGCATATGTGGCTTTGTCAATGTATTCGCCAAGAGTCATACCGGCATATTCGCCGTTTTCGATTACGTTCATTCCGTCAGGGCGTACAGTCAGCTCCCAGCTTTCGGCGATGTTTTCAAAATCTGATTTTTTGCCATACATATTTTTTAATTTGTTTCCGCCCCATATAATTTCTTTAACGGCGGGAGCTAATTTGAGTGGATAAAGTTTCATTGTGATACCTCCGAGCTAAGTTTATGAATAATATTTTTTGATCTGCTAATACTTATTTATGTAAATTTTAATGCAAAGTTTTCGCGTGCGATGATTTCGCATTGAAATTTCAAATTGATCTCTCATGAGAAAAGGAGTATTTCAAGATGAACAACCAGAACAATCAGAACCGTAACCAGAACAACAACCAGAATAGCCAGAATCAGAACAACAATCAGAACCAGAACAATCAGAACCGTAACCAGAACAACAACCAGAGCAACAACCAGAATAACAATCAGAATCGCAGCAATCAGAACAGAAACGAAAGCGAAAACAGCAACAGCAACAGCAACAGATACGAGCACTAAACGCCATATCTCGGCTGCGGTCTCACACGGGACCATGACTCTGCGTCGTACTCCGCTATTAGCGGAGTGCGGCGTTTTTATTTTCTGCTGTTCATTATGATTTCGGCAACAGCAAGATCAATAGGCGTTGTGATCTTTATATTCTCTGTTCCACAGTCCACAAGCTTTACTTCAAATCCGATATGCTCGGCAAGGGAATTGTCATCTGTGCAGACAAAGCCTTCTTCTTTGGCAATGTATGCCGCGGCGCGGTATAATTCGGTTTTGAACACCTGCGGAGTCTGCGCCATCCATAGGCTGTCGCGTTCTATGGTTTCCGCTATGAATCCGTTCCTGTCGGCACGCTTTACGGTGTCGGAAGCCTTTGCAGCAGCCGTTGCCGCACCGCGGCGGAACGCTTCATCGAGTACGGCGGTTATAGCTTCGGGGGTGATAAGACAGCGAGCACCGTCGTGTATTGCCACAAAGTCGGATTTGTCGGAAATAGCTTCAAAACCGCGAAGTACAG
This sequence comes from uncultured Clostridia bacterium, assembly GCA_904501985.1. GTDB lineage: Bacteria > Bacillota > Clostridia > Oscillospirales > CAG-272 > Flemingiibacterium. Next base: position 40,200 of record CAJGCT010000009.1, on the reverse strand, counting down.
ATTCCTGTCTTGTGTCGCCGCCGATTACCACGGCTGAAATCTTTGTAAAACCGTACTTTGCCTTGTACTGTTCGTAGATATCGGCTTCTTCACTTCGGGTTACAATGATGATCTCGTTTATTTTTTCGCATTCCTCGAAGGCTTTGATGGTGTGAACGATTACGGGCATACCGCACAGCTCCATAAGCTGTTTTGTCTTTCCGGTGCCGTTCTGCATTCTCGAACCGCAGCCTGCGGCGGCGATAATCGCCGATGTGAAATGAGGCTTGTTTGCCGTTTTTGACAATGTGCGAAGCAGTGCGGCGATTTCTTTTGCGGATATCTGCATTTGTGCCTTTTTCTCCTGTACCGTGATATTTATACTTACATTATACCACAAATTTCTGAAAATGCGTGAACAAAATTAAAATTTACATAATAAATATGAATTTTGGCATAAAAATGCGGCACCGCAGTGTATGCGATGCCGTATTTGCGCTTATTTCAGTTTATTTGTTACGAATTCAGGTATTTTTCCAAGCAGGAATGCAATCTCGTATGTACGCTCATATGTCGTAACATCGCCTGATTCCTTGTCCTTTGCTGGAACTGTAGTGACATACTCGTTTCCGTATTCATCGTAATAATAGTTGGTTTCGTATTCCTCCGAAACATTAAGAGAGTAGGTTGCGTAGTAATCTGTCTCCACAAAGGTGTAGACGGAGTGATCGCTTCCGGTTGGACTTACGGCGGATGCCAACAGCTCTTCAATTAAAGCCTTGTCTGATACAACCAACTTTTCGGTGCGGTCCCTACCGACCTTGTAAACCGCTATCTCGTCGATTATACCGGCAAGCTTTTCACGCGTTTCCTCAGGCGTATGATGAAGCATACCGAGGTCCATATAGTGGGATATGAGGGTACTCATGGAATCAAACATATGAAGTCTCAGCGTGGAATGGTCATACCCGTCAAAGCTGTTTAAAATGATATTTCCGAAGGAAGGCTGTTGGAAGAAATCAAATCCACAGGCCTTGTTTTCTTCGGGGAGCAGGTGAAGTCCCATATTTTGGGCGGAAACCGCGGAAATATCAAAAGTTGGATAATTCCAATGAGTTTGACCGGATTTCAGCATGGTTACAGTTCCGTTATCGTTGAATATGCGGTTCTGAAGGTTGAGATATACATATCCCTCGCCCTTATGTATGGTATCGAAAGCATTTGCATATTGGATTTTGAACTCATCGCTGTCAAGCACAGTACGAAATTCCTCTATCAGGTCGGATTTGTTGTATATCCGTACTGTTTTGGCATTGGGTATGCCAAATTTGGGATAGAATACGATCTCCATGTACAAATAATCGTACCAATATGTGGGTTTGTCGTATTTGTAGTCACGTTCACGCTCGCTTTCGGTGTAGATTCGTCCAAGTGCCGCGATGACCTCTGGATCTTTGAATTCTATGCCGCACTCAGCATCACCAAAGTTGACCGATACACGCGATGTGTTCCCCGGTGAGGGTATTCTAGTATTTATCTCGAATGCATTGGTTACAAGCACGGTGAATGATACCGCCGCGCATACTGCAAATACGCATAATCCTTTCCATCCCTTGAACATGGAGCGTGCGGTTTTATGGAGAATGGTGTTTGTAAGCATAAACACCAGCACCATGCCGCAGATCATGCCGAATACTGTCCAGAAGAAGCTGTCCATGATGTAGTAGAATAGTAAACCGCCAAGAATCGTTCCAAGGAATACGAGTATGTATTTTATGACCTCGCCGAGAACGGGGAAAACTACGGGTGTGCCGGCGCGCTCACTTTTTCTCTGCATATATATGAAATATGCGCCTGTAAGGATGATAGCCGAGAAGAGAAGCATTATTACCGCTTCCCACACAAACAGCGGCTCGGTATTGAAGATGAATCTGAATACGGGAGAAAGCTTTTCAAAGAGTCTCATATTTGCGTAATAGCTAAACCACATATTTTCATTGAATATGTTTAAGAATCCGAGAACAGTAATGTATACGGCAGGAACTATGAAAACGGCGACAAGGGTCAGTGTGAGATGCACTGCGCCAAGACCGCTGACCATTCCCACAAGTGTGGACAATGCATAGAAAAACACCGTGTATACAAGGCTTTCGGCAGTCATAACAAGTATTCCGGCAAGCAAAGCGTCGGTAATTAGTCCGTTTGAGGCTATAACGGTCAGCGTGAAAAGAATGTTGAATATGTACGGTATCAAAAGAGAAATCGCGCTGACACCAAGCTGTGTCAAAAAGAGCTGTCCGCGCTTTATGGGCAGGCTGTGGTAGAAATCTATGGAAACCTTATTTTTTAGATATTTGAATCTGGAAATGGAAAGTACCACACCGAATACGGACATTATGGCAATTACCGCATAGCGGATACCGCTGACCCAATCCTCGGAAAGATCTCTTTTTAATCTTGCGATTTCCTCTACGCTGATAGGTGCTCTGTCGCTTATCATCATAAGCACAGGAACAGGCAGAACGAAGAACAGAATTATGGTAAACAGCAGTATGGTTGTCCAAAACTGCTTTGTGCTGAACGAAAACAGCGGCATAAAACCGGCAGACTTTTTATCAGTAATTGAGCTTTGAGAAGTCATAGCCTTTATCCTCCATTTCAGAGATGAATATTTCCTCAAGCGTGAGGGGCACGGTTTCGTAGAATGTGGGGCTCTTTTCGATCATAAAAGCGTTTATCTCGTCGATAGTACCCCGAGCTATAAAGGATACAAGACTGCCGCGGCGGCTGTAGCCGAGAATGCTCATGGGTGTAAGCTGTGCCGCGTCGAACTCGCCCTCAAATATTGCCTGCACCTTGTGAAGCCCCGATTTCATGTCGTCCAGCTCGCGAACAAATAACAGCTCGCCCTTGTGAAGCAGACCGACAGTGTCGCAGATGTCCTCCATCTCGCGAAGGTTGTGCGAAGCTATGACGGTGGTCATACCGTCTGCCGCTTCCTCAGCGAGTATGCGTTTAACAAGCTGGCGTACCACAGGGTCGAGGCCGTCAAAGGTTTCGTCGCAGAGGAGATATTTGGGTCTTGCCGATATGCCGAGCATGACGGAAGCCTGCTTTTTCATGCCTTTTGAGAAGGTGTTTATCTTGCGGTCGCAGTCAAGGGTAAATATACCCTGAAGCTTTTTAAAGATTTCGTCGGAAAATCCGCTGTACACGCTTTTGTAAAGTGTGCGCATATCGTTTATTGTGCAGTGTGGCATAAAATACTGCTCGTCCGACAGATAAACGATATTTTGCTTAACAAGGGGATTTTCCCAAACGGGAAGCGAGTCGTATGCAACGTCCCCGCAGTCCGGCTTTATAATGCCGCAGAGAATACGGAGCATTGTGGATTTACCGGAGCCGTTTGAGCCGATAAGTCCGAATATGGAGCCGTCCTTCAAAACGGCACTTACGTTTTCAAGTGAGCGTATTTTTCCGTAGCTCATAGTCACGTTTTTTATTTCAATCAATTTTCATCCCTCCAAATACTGTCTATCATTGTAAGGACCGTGCTTTTTGATGCCCCCGCATCGTGCGCCGCCAAAAGTGCCGTGTTTAATTCGGCGAGAGAATGTTCAAGCTGGATTTTTGAAAGCTCGCCGATATTGTCTGCCACAAAACTGCCGCGTCCCTTTAATGTGTATATTATTCCGCACCGCTCAAGCTCGGTATAGGACTTTTGAATGGTGTTTGGGTTTATGGCAAGCTCGGATGCAAGTGTGCGTACGCCGGGAAGCTGATCTCCGGGTTTCAGGACACCGTGAAGCACGAGGCTTTTGATATTGTCGATAAGCTGTTCATATATCGGCTTTCGGTCACGGATGTCTACACTTATTACGCTCATGCGCTCCCTCCTTTAATGTGTTCTAACTGTACTATGTGTGATAGTACAGTTGTATTATAGCATAGCTTTCTGAAAATGTCAAGAAGAAAAGAAAAAAATTGAAAATTTATGCAATTTTACATTTTACTATTGAAAATCAGATGAATTTATATTACAATAATGGTATAATTAAAACTCAAAGGGGTCATGGTATGCGAATAATAATTGTAGGCTGCGGCAAAGTCGGTGACTTGCTTACCTCATATATTTCGGCAGAGGGTCACGATGTCATCGTTGTTGATACAGACCAGGCAATCATCGAAAACGTAGTTAATCAATATGACGTGCTGGGCGTTGTGGGCAACGGTGCCAGCAATTCGGTGCAGATGGAGGCAGGAGCGGATAAAGCAAATCTGCTTATAGCCGTTACTGCTTCGGACGAGCTTAATATAATGTGCTGTATGGTGGCAAGGAAGCTTGGGACTCGTCATACTATAGCGCGTGTGCGAAATCCCGAATATTCGGAGCAGATAGTTTTCATGCGAAGTGAATTCGGTCTTTCCATGGCGGTGAATCCCGAATACAGCGCGGCACAGGAAATACAGCGGATAATCCGATTCCCGGCGGCTCTTAAGGTGGATACATTCTGCAAGGGCAGGGTAGACCTCGTTGAGGTGAAGATCGGCAATGAGCACCCTCTTTGCGGAAGAAAGCTCAGTGAGCTTGTTTCGGTATGCGGTGTGAATGTGCTTGTATGTGCTGTAAAGCGCGGCGACGAAGTAATAATCCCGAGGGGTGATTTTACTCCCGAAGCCGGTGATGTTATTCATATTACCGCTTCTCATGCCGATCTTGTCAGCTTTTTCAAGAAGCTTGGTATTTCAGACAAGCGTATACGCAGTGTCATGATACTCGGCGGCGGAAAAATTGCATACTTTCTTGCAAGACGTCTGGAAAGCTTAGGTATCGACGTAAAGCTTGTGGAGCGTGACCGTGAAAGAGCCGAGCAGTTGGCAGAGCTTTTGCCGCGTTCTATGATAATACACGGGGATGCCGCTGACAGCGACCTTCTCGATGAAGAGGGGATTGCCAATATGGATGCGGCAGTTACACTGACAGGCGTTGACGAGGAAAATATCATGATTTCGCTGTACGCCGCAAAGTGCGGTGTGGATAAGGTTATCACGAAAATAAACCGTCCCGGTATCATGAAGCTTCTTTCGTCCATAGGACTTGAGTGTGTGGTTTCCCCAAAGGCTATTACAGCAAACAGCATACTCAGATATATACGCGGACTTGAACACTCTGACAGCAGCAGTATTGAGACGCTTTACAAAATAGTTGACGGTGAGGTTGAAGCCATCGAATTTGTGGCGGCGGACGGATTTGATGATCTTGGTAAGCCTATAAAGGCAATGAAGATCAGACGGGATATTATTGTTGCCTGCATAATACGTGGGTCCAAAATTATATACCCACACGGTGACGATACCATTGAAAAGGGTGATACGGTGATAGTTGTTGCCAAGAGTGAGCAGGCTGTACACGACCTTGACGATATTCTTGAAAATCCTGTAAAATAAAGGGAAAAACTATGAACTACAGAATGATAGCCTATATAATAGGTCATATAGTAAGGGTTGAGGGAATACTTATGACACTCCCTCTTGTGTGTGCTCTTGTATACGGAGAGGGTTCGTGGCTTGCATTTTTGATTCCGATAACCCTTTCCTTGCTTGTCGGCACACTGCTTACAATAAGAAAAAACGAAAATACACAGATATATGCCAAAGAGGGCTTTGTCATTGTGGCACTCTCATGGATAATAATGTCCGTCATCGGTGCTGTGCCGTTTGTACTCGATGGGTGCATTCCATCCTTTGTTAATGCGTTTTTTGAAACGGTTTCCGGATTTACTACAACGGGAGCGACCATCCTTACCGATGTGGAAGCACTCGATCACTCTATGCTGCTTTGGCGCAGCTTCACTCATTGGATCGGCGGTATGGGAGTTCTTGTGTTTGTTATGGCTATACTTCCGCAGTCAGACACACGCTCGGTAAAGCTTATGCACATAATGCGTGCCGAGGTGCCCGGTCCGAAGGTTGGCAAGCTTGTGTCTAAAATAAGCCGTACCGCACGCATAATGTACGGCATTTATATCGTCATGACACTGATTGAGGCAATATTACTTATTTTTGGTGGTATGCCGGTGTTTGACAGTATTCTTAATTCTTTTGCTACGGCAGGTACGGGCGGATTTGGCATTAAATCCGCAAGCATTGCAGCATATGACAGCGCATATGTGGATTATGTTATCGGCGTTTTTATGATACTGTTCGGCATAAATTTCAATCTGTATTATTTTATTATAATAGGTCAGGGACTTCAGGCTCTGAAAAGCGAGGAGCTTCGTTGGTACGGTGCAATTGCCGCAGTTTCAATTGTGCTGATCTCATTTGACATATACAATATATACGGTGGTGTGGGAGAGTCTGTGAGATATGCATTTTTTCAGGTAGCATCTATTGTTACTACCACCGGTTTTGCCACCGCAGATTTCAACACATGGCCTGTGCTTTCGCAGACAATATTGGTGCTGTTAATGTTTTGTGGTGCCTGTGCCGGGTCTACGGCAGGCGGTATTAAAGTGGGACGCATAATACTGCTTGTGAAAACAGGACTTCGTGAGATCAAATATATGCTTCACCCTCGTGCAGTCATTGCTGTTAACGTTGAAGGAAAGTCGGTGGAGCGCGAGGTTATTCGTGGAGCAACATCATATGTTATAGTTTATATTATGCTTTATGCGGCATCTTTCTTCTGTCTTACTTTTGCGGAGGAGTGCGATCTTATTACAGGCTTTACCGCCGTGGCGGCTACCATTAACAATGTAGGACCGGGACTCGGTGCTGTGGGACCGGCAGGCAGCTTTGCAGGATTTACGAAGTTTACCAAATTGCTTCTTTCCTTTGTTATGCTTGCCGGAAGACTTGAAATATTCCCCATGATAATGCTTCTTGCACCGTCTACATGGCGCAGAAGATGATGCTGGGCTTTCGGATAAAAAAATAAGATTTAATAATAAATCCCCGATTTGTGTTGACAAAAACGCTTCGGGGATTTATAATTATATTAGGAGTGTTTAAATTTGTCGCTGTGCGGCACATTTTAATAAAAGTGTTGTTTTGATTGAATTTTGGGAGTAGGATTTGATGATTTTTACAAAAACAAGAGCTGTAATTGTATAAGTTGTTCAAAATCCTCATTATATTTTTCGCACAGACAATAAACTTCGGCATATTTTGACATTTACTAAAAACGTAAAAAATGATAAAATATATAGAGTGGTATATTTTTTGCATTACCCTAGATTTTTCATGTATCCTGAGGTGTTAGAAATAGAAAACAAGATAAACCGCAAAGTAGGAATCATGACTCTCGGCTGTAAGGTGAATCAGTATGAAAGCACCGCGATTGCCGAGGAGTTTGAGAAGCATGGCTTTACTATCGGCAAGTTTTCCGAAAAATGCGGTATATATATAATAAATTCCTGCACAGTTACCGCCGAAAGTGACAGAAAGACCCGTCAGATGATCCGCCGCGCCGCACGGCACAATCCGAATGCATACGTACTTGTAACAGGCTGTTATTCACAGCTTAACCCCGGAAAGACAGCCGGAATTGACGGAGTGGATTTCATCTGCGGCAACAGCAACAAAACAAGGCTTGTGGATGCGGCACTGGGACTTGTGGCATCCGGTGAAAAGAACCATGCCGCTGACATTAAGGTGGACAACATAGATGAGGCACCGTTTGAGCATATGGTTATCCATTCCTCGGAGCGCACACGCGCTTATGTTAAGATCGAGGACGGCTGTGACAATCACTGTGCCTACTGCATAGTTCCCCACGCACGCGGTCGTGTACGCTCAAAGTCGCCTGAGACGGTTATGGCAGAAGTTCGCGGACTTGTATCAAACGGTTATCGCGAGATCGTTCTGACCGGTATTGAAACCGCTTCCTACGGCAAGGATTTTGCCGATAACTACAGGCTTATTGATCTTATGGAGGCTGTTGACGAAGTTGACGGAATCGAGCGTATACGCCTCGGTTCACTTGATCCGTCTATCCTCAAGCCTGAGTTTGTCGACCGCGTGGCAAAGCTTAAGCATTTTGCCCCCAATTTTCATATTTCCATGCAGGCGGCATCTGACCGTGTACTTTCCGCTATGCGCCGCAAGTACAATACTGCAATGGTTTTGGAATATGTTAAGAATCTTCGCGAAAAAATGCCGCAGGTCACCTTCTGCGCAGATTTTATCGTGGGATTTCCCGGTGAAACGGAGAGCGATTTTGAAGAAACCGCGGAGTTTGTCCGCCGCATAGGATTTACCCATCTCCACATCTTCCCGTACTCAAAACGTGCTGGCACAGAGGCGGCTGAAATGGACGGACAGGTTCCCGATACCGTAAAGGCTGACCGTCTTGCAAGATTAACGTCAGTAGGACGCGAATGTGCATACAAAATGGCAGAGAGTTACATCGGACAGCAGAAGGAAGTGCTCTTTGAGCTGTGCGAGGACGGCAGAGCCGTGGGTCACACTCCGGAATTTCTTGAGGTTGCGGTCATTACATCGGATGATCTGCACAATCAGATAAAAACTGTCAAGCTTAATGGCTTTGACGGTGAAGTTTATACCGGATTTATTATTTAAAGCGTTTTATACCGATAAAAATATATTTTTTAGGAGTCGAATAATGGTTTACAGAATATTTGTAGAAAAACAGCCAGCACACGCAGTTGAAGCCCGCTCGCTTTTCGCGGATATCCGTGAAAATCTGATGATTACCTCTCTTAGCGGAATAAGAGTACTTAACCGCTACGATATTGAGGGTATTTCTGAAGATATCTTTGGCAAGGCGAAAAATACTATTTTTTCCGAGCCTCAGAGTGACATAGTTTTCGACGATATTAAAATAGGCGCTAATGACCGCATTTTTGCAGTTGAATATCTGCCCGGTCAGTTTGATCAGCGCGCCGATTCCTGTGCACAGTGCGTTCAGCTTATTACATACGAGGACAGACCTGCTGTTCGTACCGCACGTGTATATATACTGTCGGGTGACATCACTGACAGTGAGCTTGAGCGTATAAAGGCATACGTTATCAACCCCGTTGAGTCCCGTGAGGCATCACTTGAGAAGCCTGAGACTCTCGCGGAAAGCTTCGATATCCCTACCACCGTTGAAACTATTGTAGGATTTATCGGTTACGGTGAGGAAGAGCTGAAGGCGTTCCTTAAGAAGTATGCACTTGCAATGGACCTTGACGATGTGAAATTCTGTCAGAGCTACTTCAAAAATGAGGAGAAGCGTGACCCCACTATTTCCGAAATCAGACTTATTGACTCCTATTGGTCTGACCATTGCCGCCATACCACATTCCTCACCGCTATCGACGAGGTAAAGATCGGCGACAAGTATATTGAGGATACATATAACGACTATCTTGAAAAACGCAAATTCGTTTACGGCGAGCGCAAAAAGAACATTTCTCTTATGGATATGGGTACTATCGCGGCTAAGTATCTTAAGAAGCGCGGAGTGCTCAAGAATATGGACGAATCTGAGGAGATCAACGCTTGCTCCATCAAGATAAAGGTGGATGTTGACGGCGAGCTTCAGGATTGGCTTCTCATGTTCAAGAACGAAACTCATAACCATCCTACCGAGATAGAGCCTTTCGGCGGTGCGGCAACCTGCCTTGGCGGTGCTATCCGTGACCCGCTGTCCGGACGTGCTTATGTTTATCAGGCAATGCGTGTAACCGGATGCGCAGACCCCAGAACCTCTGTTGCAGACACCATCCCCGGAAAGCTTCCTCAGAGTAAGATCACACACGGTGCATCTGCAGGTTACTCCTCATACGGAAACCAGATCGGTCTTGCTACCGGTGCGGTATATGAGCTTTATCATCCAAACTATGTGGCAAAGCATCTGGAGATCGGTGCGGTTGTAGGCGCGGCTCCCGAATGCAATGTTGTAAGAGAGCGTCCCGAGCCCGGTGACGTTATCGTGCTTCTTGGCGGTAAGACCGGACGTGACGGCTGCGGCGGTGCTACCGGTTCGTCAAAGGCTCACACCACCGAATCTCTCACCACCTGCGGTGCTGAGGTGCAGAAGGGTAATCCCCCCGAAGAAAGAAAGATACAGAGACTTTTCAGAAACGGCGATGTTACACGTCTTATCAAGCGTTGCAATGACTTTGGTGCAGGCGGCGTTTCCGTTGCTATCGGTGAGCTTGCAGACGGCCTTGACATTGATCTTTCCAAGGTTCCGAAGAAGTACGAGGGACTTGACGGCACAGAGCTTGCTATATCCGAATCTCAGGAGCGTATGGCTGTAGTTGTAGCGGCTGAAAACGTTGATAAGTTCCGCGAGTATGCATCACGCGAGAATCTTGAATCCACCGTTGTGGCAACTGTTACAGAGGAAGCAAGACTTAAGATGCTCTGGAACGGCAAGTATATTATTGACCTTAACCGTGAATTCCTTAACTCCAACGGCGCAGAGAAGCATACAAAGATCGAGATCACGCCTGTAAATGAGGCAGGACTTCTTGACGGATATGCTGAAACTCTTGATACAAAGAATACCGAAAAGGCTCTGCGTGAGCTTATTTCCGATCTTAACATCTGCTCACAACGCGGACTTGTTGAAAAGTTCGACAGCTCCATCGGTGCAGGTACTGTCGTAATGCCTTACGGCGGTAAATATCAGCTCACACAGCCTCAGTACATGGCGGCGAAGATTCCTGTACTTGAAGGCGAGACTGACACCGCTTCTGTTATGGCATACGGTTATGATCCGTTCCTTTCCGAAAAGAGCCCCTACCACGGTGCGGCTTATGCTGTAGTTGAATCTGTGGCAAAGCTTGTGGCGGCGGGTATTGATTACAAGACCGCATATCTTACATTCCAGGAATATTTTGAGCGTACAAACGGTAAGCCTGAGCGTTGGGGCAAGCCTATGGCGGCACTTCTCGGCTCACTTAAGGCTCAGCTTGAGCTTAATATCGCGGCAATCGGCGGTAAGGACTCCATGTCCGGTACATTTGAAAATATCGACGTTCCGCCGACTCTGGTATCCTTTGCTATCGCTCCCATGGATGCAAAGAAGATAGTAACTCCCGAATTCAAAGCGGCAGGCGACAAGGTATATTATTTTGCTCCTAAATATAACGAGGACAAGCTCCCCGATTTCGCAAGCCTGCGTGAGCTCTTTGAAAAGGTATACGCTATCGCGGCAAGCGGCAAGGCAAAAGCTATTTACACTGTTGATGCCGGCGGTGTTGCTGAGGGTCTTATGAAGATGAGCTTCGGTAATCGCATCGGATTCAAGTCCGAGGGCATTGATGAAAATACTCTGTTTGCTCTTAACTACGGTGCATTTATCATCGAATCCGCAGAGGAGCTTGACGGCAAGCTTATCGGTTATACCACCGACGACGGCAAGATCACTGTAGGCGGTGTGTCCGTAGCTGTTACCGAGCTTTCCGAGCTTTGGGAAAATACACTTGAAAAGGTATTCCCCACAAAGGCGGCTGAGGTTAAGCCCGAAATTACCGAAAAGTTCTCCTGCACTGCACGTGCAAAGGCTCACCATGCGGACAGCTTTGCAAAGCCTCGCGTAGTCATTCCCGTATTCCCCGGTACAAACTGCGAATACGATACCATGCGCCGCTTTGTTAAGGCAGGCGCACACGCCGATATCTTCGTGCTTCGCAATCTTGATGCAAAGGCTCTCGGAGATGCGGTTGAAGAGTTTGTTTCACTGCTCGACAATGCACAGATGCTCATGATCCCCGGCGGATTCTCCGGCGGTGACGAGCCCGACGGTTCCGGTAAGTTTATTACAGCGGTGCTTCGCAATCCTCGCGTAAAGGAAGCAGTAACAAGACTGCTTGACCAGCGTGACGGTTTGGCACTTGGTATCTGCAACGGCTTCCAGGCACTTGTTAAGTCTGGACTTCTCCCCTACGGCAAGATAATGGATGAAATGAGAGCTGATTGTCCTACCCTTACATTTAACGCTATCGGACGTCATCAGTCTATGATGGTTCGCACAAGAATTTCTTCCACCAAATCTCCTTGGCTCATGGGTGTTAATGAGGGTGATATCCACTCTATTCCGATATCCCACGGCGAGGGCAGATTCTGGGCGAGCGAGGAGCTTGTGAGAAGTCTTGCGGCGAACGGTCAGATAGCAACACAGTATGTTGACATGGACGGCAATCCCACTATGGATATCCGCTATAATCCCAACGGCTCTACATATGCTATTGAGGGTATTCTCAGCCCCGACGGACGCATCCTCGGTAAGATGGGTCACAGTGAGCGTATCGGCAGAAACGTTGCTGTCAACATTGAAGGCGATAAGGATCAGAAGATCTTTGAGTCCGGTGTTAAGTATTTTAAATAATTGCAATTGTTTTGGGATGCAGTCGTTGACTGCATCCCTCTTTGTATAGCTCCAAGTGGCGGAGAATACGGTTCTTAGGCAGCTACACTGTCAATTCACACAAAATATATGGGAATATTTATGCGAAATTTTCAAGTATGACTTATATAAATATTTGAAAAAAGCTTAAAAGTGTGGTATAATATATAGTGGAGTGCTTTTATTGCTGCACGAAACAAACTTTATGGGCGGTGATGGTATGCTTTATAAATACGAGCCTCATTGTCATACATCTGAGGGAAGTAAATGTTCTAGAATCGACGGCGCATCACTTGCAAGATTTTATAAATATCTCGGTTACACGGGAATTATAATAACCGATCATTTTTACAATGGTAACACTGCTGTGCCCCGCGAGCTTCCCTGGAATGAATGGGTGGCGAAATTTACCGAGGGTTATAAAAACGCAAAAAAAGAGGGCGATAGGATAGGTATTGACGTGTTCTTCGCCTGGGAATACTCGATTAAGGGTAATGATTTTCTCATATACGGACTTGACGAAAATTGGCTTTATGAGCACCCCGACCAGCTTGGCTGGCACTACCGTGAATATATGAAAAATGTGCGGGCAGACGGCGGCATGGTCATTCACGCCCACCCGTTCCGTGAAGCAGGCTATATCGACCACATTCGCCTTATCCCACGGGATTGCGACGGTGTTGAGGTGCTTAATGCGAGTATGCAAGACCCCGAGGTAAACCGCCGCGCCCTGTGGTACGCAGACAGCTACAAGCTTATAAAGTGCGCAGGCTCCGACAATCATGTGGGCAAGCGTGAGCATCTCGGCGGTGTTTATCTTCCGGAGCGGATTAAGAGCGTCGGTGAGTTTATCACGCTTATGAAAAGCGGCAAGGGTGAGATTTTCGCCGATCGTTACGACGCAGACAATGAATTTATGAGGGTTTAAATGAAACGCGTTGATATTTATACTGACGGTGCCTGCAAGCACAATCCCGGACCGGGAGGTTGGGGTGCTGTAATCGTTTTCAAGGGCATCGAAAAAGAGCTGTCCGGCGGAGAGGCCCATACAACAAACAACAGAATGGAGCTCATGGCTGTAATCAGCGCACTTGAAGCACTGAAGGAGCCGTGCGAGGTTACACTCACATCCGATTCAAAATATGTAATTGATTCTATAGAAAAAAGATGGGTCTACGGATGGAAACAGCGAGGCTGGGTCAAGTCAGACAAGTCTCCGGCACTGAATCCCGATTTATGGGAGCGGTTGCTTCAGCTTCTTGAAATTCATGAAGTAAAGCTTGTGTGGGTCAAGGGTCACGCGGGACATCCTTACAATGAGCGCTGTGATGAGCTTGCCTGTATGCAGGCAGAGCGGTACAGATAAACAGTTCACGAATTATTTACATGAAATGTATATTCGGTATATTGAAATCTGCACTAAAATGGTATACAATATATGTGCAGTGATATATACTGCTAAAAATACAACTAATATCTTTCAAAAGCGAAAGGGTGACTAAATATTATGGCAGACAGATTGGTTTATGCCGACAATGCGGCGACCACATCAACTTCCCCGGCGGTGCTTGAAGCTATGATGCCTTATTTCGGTGAGGTTTACGGTAATCCCTCGAGCCTTCATCAAAAAGGCAGAGCGGCAAAGGCAGCTATAACCGAGGCGAGGGAAAAAATAGCCGCGCTTCTTGGTGCGAAGCCAAACGAAATATATTTTACCGCTAGCGGCTCTGAAGCCGACAACTGGGCGATAAAGGGTGCGGCTCATGCAATGCAGCACAGAGGCAAGCATATAATATCTACTAAGATCGAGCACCATGCAGTTCTTCATGCTCTCGAATCACTTGAAAAAGAGGGTTTTGAGGTAACATATCTTGACACGGACGAGGTGGGCAGAGTTACACCTGAGGCAGTGGCATCTGCTATGCGTGAGGATACGATTCTTGTTGAGATTATGTTTGCAAACAACGAGATCGGAACAATTGAGCCTATCCGTGAAATAACGGCGGCTGTAAAGGCTAAAAACCCCAAGACCCTTGTGTTTACCGATGCCGTACAGGCGGTGGGGGCTGTTGATATAAATGTAACGGAGCTTGGTGTTGATATGCTGGCAATGTCCGGACACAAAATACACGCTCCCAAAGGAATCGGTGCGCTTTATATAAGAAACGGTGTGCGCATTCTTAACCTTATTGACGGAGGCGGTCAGGAAAGAAGCCGTCGCGGCGGTACTGAGAATGTTGCCTATATAGTTGGCTTTGCAAAAGCACTTGAGGATGCCGTTTTTGGAATATCCGAGGGCACTCGCGTTGAAAAAATGCGCGACAGACTCATTGACGAGATACTGAAGATACCGAGTACCCGTCTTAATGGACCGAGAGAGGGAAGACTTCCCGGAAATGTGAATGTTTCCTTTGAATTTATCGAGGGGGAGAGCTTGCTCCTGCTTCTTGATATGGCAGGCATCTGCGCATCTACCGGATCGGCTTGCTCGTCGGCATCTTTGGAACCCTCGCACGTTCTTCTGACTATCGGAGTGCCTGTGGAACAGGCACACGGTTCGCTGAGACTTTCGATCGGCAGAGATACCACGGATGAGGATGTGGATTACATCCTTGAAAAGCTGCCGGCTATAGTTGAACGCCTCAGAATGATGAGTCCGTTATATAACGCATAAAAAATAACAATACCTATTAAGGAGATATACAATGTACAGCGAAAAAGTTATGGATCACTTTGCCAATCCGAGAAATGTTGGCGAGATTGAAAATGCGGATGCTGTAGGTGAGGTTGGAAATGCTACCTGCGGCGATATTATGAGAATGTACCTTAAAATCGACGAAAATGAGGTCATACAGGACGTAAAATTCAAGACTTTCGGTTGCGGAGCTGCTATTGCTACATCCTCTATGGCGACAGAGCTTATTAAGGGAAAAACCGTAGAGGAGGCACTTAAGCTGACCAATAAAGCTGTTATCGAGGCACTTGACGGACTTCCGCCGCAGAAGATACACTGTTCAGTGCTTGCTGAGGAAGCAGTCAAAGAGGCGATTGCCAACTACTACGATAAAAAAGGTATAAAGCATGATTTGCGTAAGGGTTGCGCCGGACACTGCGCTACCTGCACCAAGCATCATTGATTATGATTGTGGGGTGTCTCAAATGCTCTGTATTATGCATTTGGGACGCCCCCTAATACGTTTGTAAGAGTGCGCATGCCTGTCTGTACCCAGTTGCAGACTGCATTGCGCGCTATTTGTTTTTCTTAGGGTGAATAAATGCTCGCAAATCGGTGATGAGGCATGAAAATGTAAAAAAACCATCGAAATGACGAAATTTGTCAAAAAAACGGCTAATTTGTGCATTTTGCATATGTGTAGAAAAAAGCGTGATATTTTTGTGCAAAATGTCTTATAAAATAGAGCCTATATTGCATTATGAAAACTCTATCAAACCCATAAAATGAGTAAATTAAAGTTACTGATGTCGACATAATGTGTTACATATCCTAAAAAATGCCGTATTTTACGTAAAAAATAGTAAATTATCATTACGTATATTATACTACAAGCATAGAGTGGGCGGCGTGTCGAAAAGAAAAATGAAAAAATGGAAATGTGAACAAGTGCTAAGCGTGCCATATCGAAGATTCGAAGCCGGAAGCTGAAAACATCGAGATATAATACCGCTCTTGACTTTTTCTTGATGTTATGTTATTATATTGGTATGAAAAAATCGGCAGACTCTCCGAAAAAACGGGGGAGCGGTCGGTTGGTTCAATGCTTTGTGCCGCCGTTTTTCGCATCGGCACGCGCCGTTTTTTACATTTTTGCCACGCTTAAAAAACGGTCGCGGCAGTGCAGATTGTCAGGGGGCACAGGGCTTTTATGCGATTCTATACCCTTCAAAAGTAATTCTTGGCAGGAGGAAAAGGTTAATGACAAAAACCAGATTAACACGGTTAACTGCTGTTTTTTTATCATTGATTATGCTCGGCTCCGCATTCAGCACTACGACTGCTGCGGAAGAAACTGATGACAAACTGTCGTCCACAGTCGGCTATGATATAGACGATGTGCGCGATCTGCTCAGTGCCGAAGAGTACGCCGAATACGCAGCAAGAAACGCTGATGTTGCGCGCGCACGAAAGACAATAGTGATAAACGCAGTTGACTACAACAAAGAGGAAACTGATGCCGATGTTGAGCTAAACGGCGGAGGCATTTATACTCCGGACAGCGGTAGCGTAACATGGAATGTTGAGATTCCGTCTACGGCGAAATATGCGCTGAAGATAGAGTACAACTTCCCGGAGGACGGAAAGTCTACCTCCATTGAGCGCAGACTTCGCATCGACGGTGAATATCCGTTCAAAGGTGCGAGATACCTCACAATAACAAAAGTGTGGCGCGACGAGTTTGTGATTGCCGACGATGGCGGTGTGGCCTTTGAGACGGACCTTGCAGGTAATGATATCAGACCTCACAAGTACATAACTCCCGAATGGAGTACCTATGTGGCGAGTGACTCTACCGGTTATGATATTCATCCTTACGAGTTCGTTCTTGAAAAGGGCGAGCATACCATTTCGCTTGAAGCTACCCGTGAAGATTTGATCATCAAATCAATCACACTTTATCCTTATGAGGAGCTTCCCACATACGCTGAGGTGAAAGCGGAATACGAGAAGAAAGGCTACAAGCCGGCTGACGGTGCTGAGCCTATAATTCTTCAGGCAGAGCTTGCAGATGCAGCATCTGACAGTACCATCTATCCCGCCAATGACAGAACTTCCGCGCTTACACAGCCGCAGCACCCCTCACTTTCAAAGCTTAACTACATTGGCGGTACGAAATGGCAGAGCGTAGGTCAGTGGATAGAATATTCCTTTACTCCCGAAGTATCCGGACTTTATGAGATCGTTCCGCGCTACAAGCAGGCCGATCTTTCGGGTATGTACACCTCCCGCCGTATTTACATAAACGGTGAAGTGCCTTTTGAAGATGCGAATTTCCTTCAGTTCAACTATTCCGATGTATGGCAGACAGCTCCCATCGGAGGTGAGGAAGGCTCTTTCGAATTTTACTTTGAGGCAGGCAAGGAATATACGATTCGATTTGAAGTCGTTCTTGGTGATATGAGTGAAATCATCGGACGCGTACAGGCATCGCTTACCTCTATCAACAACGATTATCTGAAAATACTTCAGATCACCGGTGCAGACCCCGATGAATACCGTGACTACAACTTCAGAAACCTTATTCCTGATACCATCAGAGATTTGTATGCTCAGTATCTTGAACTCACCGAGATTTCAAAGATACTCGTTGAGATCAACGGCGAAAAGGGCAACAACACTGCAACTCTTGACAACATCGCACGTGTACTCAAGACTATGGCTACCGATGAAGACCAGGTTGCAAGAAACCTTGACTCTCTGAAGTCCTATATCGGTACTCTCGGTACATGGCTTAACAGCGTAAGAAATCAGCCGCTTTCCTTTGACTACATTTCTATTCAGCCTGCAGGATCAAAGATGCCCAAGGCTGAAGCCAACTTCTTCGAAGCGGCAGGATTTGAGATCAGCGCGTTTGTAATGTCCTTCTTCACCGATTACTCCAACCTCGGTGCAACAATTGAGCTTGACGAGTCATCTGTAATTGATGTTTGGACACAGACTGACCGCGACTCCGCTCAGGTTATCCGCGCTCTTTGCGATAACTACTTTACATCCACTCAGAACATAGGCGTTAATCTTCGTCTTGTTGCCGCAGGTACTTTGCTTCCCGCAACTCTTGCTGGCATGGGTCCTGATGTAGCAATGGAGAATGCGCAGACAATTCCTGTTCAGTATGCAATTCGTAACGCGGTACAGCCGCTTAACGACTTTGATACTTTCGACGAGGTCGTTTCAAGATTCTCCGAATCCGCTACCGTTCCGCTTTCGCTTTACGGAACTACCTACGGTCTGCCCGAAACTCAGACATTCAGCATGGTATTCTACCGTAAGGACGTATTTGCTGAGCTGGGCGTTGACATCCCTAAGACATGGGACGACCTTATGTCCATAGTTCCTGTGCTTCAGTACAATAACATGCAGGTCGGCGTTCCCGGAAACTATCCCGGACTCCAGCTGTTCCTCTATCAGATGGGCGGCGATCTCTATGCTGATGATGGCATGAGAGTTAACCTTGACTCCAACCTGGCACTTGAAGCTTTTGATACTATGTGCTCGTACTTCACACAGTATTCCTTCCCCATCACCTATGATGCGGCTAACCGCTTCAGAACCGGTGAAATGCCCCTTATCTTCGCTGACTATATTACAATGTATAATCAGCTGACGGTATTCGCAACCGAAATACGCGATCTTTGGGAATTTGTTCCCTCTATCGGTATGGAGGATGAAGAGGGCAACATCAACAATACTGCTATCTCCACTGTTACCGCTATCGTTATGATGAACGGATGCGAGAAGCGTGAGAATGCTTGGAAGTACATGGATTGGTTTACCACTGCTGAAACACAGTCCAGCTACGCTAACGAGAAGATCGCTATCGTAGGTCCCGGATCCATGTATGCAACAGCTAATAAGGAAGCACTTGCTTCCTTGCCGTGGTCAACAAACGACCTCGATAACATCCTTGCACAGTATAACAATCTGGCGACTATTCCTGAGATGCCCGGCGGATATATTATTTCCCGTTATGTAGGATTTGCATTCCTTGATGCTTATAACAATCATGCAGATCCCGTTGAAGGACTCCTCGGTTATATTGATGATATGAACAAGGAGATCACCAGAAAGCGTAAAGAGTTTGATCTTGATACGCTTGAGCTTGGTGAAACTCTTGCTGACAGAGAAGCTAAGAAAAATCAGCAGAGCGAATCCGATAAATAATCTTCCTGCAAAATCCGCATGCCGCCCTGCATTACAGGGCGGTGGAGCGGATGTAACGGGATAATCAAAATCTGTAAAGGAGACAACACACATGTCACAGAATGCAGCGGCTGTTAAAACGCCGAAGCCGACATCTCGTAAAGACATGACCAAATTTCAGTGGACTATCAAAGAGATTGCCCGTAATAAGACTGCGTATTTTATGATCGCACCTTTTATGATTCTCTTCCTTATCTTTACTGTGTTTCCGGTTGTTCTTTCGATGATTCTCAGCTTCACAGAGTTTAACCTGCTTGAATTCCCCAAATTCATTTTCATGGACAATTATATAAGACTGTTCCTTGACGATGATATATTTCTGACCGCGTGCCAGAATACTCTTGTATTTGCTTCGATCACCGGTCCTGCGTCTTATCTTATTTCACTGCTTGTAGCATGGTTCATTAACGAGCTTGCTCCCAAGATCCGTGCAGTTGTAACACTTATCTTCTATGCTCCGTCCATTGCGGGTTCTGTATATCTCATTTGGGCAACCCTTTTCTCGGGTGACTCTTACGGTTACGTAAACGCATGGCTCATGGAGTTCGGACTTATCACTAACCCGATACTTTGGTTCAGTGATGCAAACTACGTTATGCCTCTTTGTATTGTGGTTGCTCTTTGGACATCGCTCGGTACTTCCTTCCTCTCATTTATCGCAGGTCTTCAGACTATTGATAAATCCCTTTATGAGGCGGGCGCCGTTGATGGCATAAAGAACAGATGGCAGGAGCTTTGGTATATCACCCTTCCGACCATGAAGCCTCAGCTTATGTTCGGTGCGGTTATGAGTATTACCAATTCATTCAGCTTCGGTGCAGTCGTTACAGCACTTGCGGGCTTCCCGTCAGTTGACTATGCAGCACATACTATCATGCATCATCTTGATGACTACGGCGGACAGCGCTTTGAGGTAGGTTATTCCTCCACAATTGCGGTTATCCTCTTCGTTATCATGGTGGGATGCAACTTGGTAATCAAGAAACTCTTATCGAAGGTGGGACAATAAAATGGCAAGATTAAGAACCAGAAAACATAAAGTTGTCCTCAACCGTTCGGTTGGAGGCGACATCGGAATCAATGTAATGCTTATTCTTCTTGGCGCTTTCATGTTCCTGCCCATGGTTTATGTTATCATGCAGTCGCTGAAGCCCCTTGATGAACTTTGGATGTTCCCCCCGCGCTTCTATGTAAAGAGCCCCACGCTTAAGAACTTTACCGACCTGTTTAAGCTCATGAGCACCTCTTGGGTACCTTTCTCAAGATACATATTTAACACGGTGTTTATTTCAGTTGCAGGTACAGCAGGTAACCTTATGTTCTCTTCGCTTGCGGCTTATGCGCTTGCAAAGATCAAATTCCCCGGACGTAAGTGGATATTTGAGGTTGTTGTCCTCTCCCTTATGTTCCACACTACAGTTACCGCAATTGCTAACTACCTCACCATGAGTATGCTCCATTGGGTAGATACTTACCTTGCAATAATCGTTCCGGCTTGGTGTACGTCGCTTGGTTTGTACCTCATGAAGCAGTTTATGGAATCTTCGGTTTCCGATGCGGTGCTTGAATCTGCTCGTCTTGACGGTGCTTCTGAGTTCTATACATTCTTTAAGATTGCGATGCCTATGGTTAAGCCTGCTTGGCTTACCCTTATCATCTACTCCTTCCAGGGACTTTGGAACTCCGGTAACTCCATCTATATCTACTCCGAGCAGCTTAAGACCTTTAACTACGCAATCAACCAGATCGTAGCCGGCGGTATCGCTCGTGCGGGTGCGGCGGCAGCTTCTCAGGTAATTATGATGGCTGTGCCGATCTCCGTATTCGTTATCTCTCAGAGTAACGTCATCGAGACGATGGGTTCGTCCGGTATGAAGGACTAAGGAGGGTAATAATGAAGAAACTTACAAAGATTTTTGCCCTCGCAGCGTGTGTCATCCTCGTTCTCGGATGTATGCCGCTCGGTGCTATCACACCTTATTCCACCTACACCTATTCTATAGACGGATTTGCACTTATGTCTCCGGATGCTTATGTTCCGGACAGACAGGTTGACTCCGCTTATATGGGTCTTGAAACTCCCATTGACGACCCCAGAGACTTGGTTGTGGACGGCAGAAAGAATATCTATATTGCTGATGCCGCAAACCATCGTATAGTGGTGCTTGACAGATATTTTAAGGTTAAGTTTACCATTGATGAGTTTATTAACCAGAACGGTGTTCCGGATGCTCTTAAGTCTCCCTCGGGCGTATATGTAACCGATGAGAAGATATACGTTGCGGATACGGATAACAACCGTATCGTAATGTTTGAGCTTGACGGTACCTTCTACAAGGTTATCAGAGAGCCTGATGCGGATGTGTTCCCCGCAGGTTCAATCTATAAGCCGGTAGCAATTGCAGTTGATGAATACGGCCGTATTTACGTCGTATCTTCCACTACATACATGGGCGTTATTGCTATCAATGAGGATGGCGTGTTCCAGGGCTTTATCGGTGCTCAGAAGGTTACAGTGGATCCCCTTCAGATTATCTGGAGAAGATTCCAGACCGCAGAGCAGAGAGCACTGTCTCAGCAGTACATATCCACCGAGTTCAACAATATTACTATTGATGAAAACGGATTTATTTACGTTACTACCTCCTCTGTAAAAGAGGATTCACAGCAGGCGGCGCTTCAGGATAAGAGCGGTACATACGCTCCTGTTAAGAAGCTCAACACCGCAGGTTCGGATATTATGAAGCGTAACGGCTTCTTCGGTCCGGGCGGTGAGGTTAACGTAACTAACCTCTCTACAGCAGAGATCACAGGTCCTTCCAAGATCATCGATGCGGCTGTAGGACCGGAAAACACATGGTCAATAATCGACGAAAAGCGTTCCAAGATCTACACATACGATGAAGACGGAAATCTCCTCTTTATCTTTGGTGATAAGGGTCAGCAGCTCGGTAATATTCAGTCTGTTGAGGCTATTGCATATCTTGACAGTGATATTCTGATTCTTGACAAGACTGCAGACAATATTACGGTATTCAGACGCACCGAATACGGCGATTTGCTCCTCGATGCTATCAGAAATACCAATGAGCGCAACTACGACACAACTATTAACTATTGGACAGAGATTCTTAAGAGAAACAACAACTTCGATACTGCATATATCGGCATCGGTAAGAGTCTTTACAGAAGCGCCGAGTATGAAGAGTCTCTCGGATACTATAAGTCCGCTTACGACACTGAAAACTATTCTGAATCCTTTAAGGAAATCAGAAAAGAGTGGATTTCCAACTATATTCTTCTTATTCCGCTCTTTGCAATCGTATTTGTTGTACTTTTTGTGCTTTTCAACAAGTATGCGGCAAATCTCAACAAGAAGACTCAGCTCAAGAAGGGAAGAAAGACCTTCTGGGAAGAGCTTATCTACGCTTTCCACCTCATCCTGCATCCGTTTGACGGATTCTGGGATCTGAAGCATGAACAGCGCGGTTCTATGAGAGCAGCGTTTGTATGGCTGGTGCTGGCTATCCTTACATTCTTCTATCAGGGTGTTGGAACCGGTTATATTTTCAATCCCCGTCAGGCTTCAACGACCATTTTGGTGCAGATAACCGCAGTTGTGGTGCCTGTAATCCTTTGGACTGTTGCTAACTGGTGTCTTACCACCTTGTTTGACGGTGAAGGAAGTCTTAAGGATATTTTCATAGCAACCTGCTATGCACTTGTTCCGTTGCCTATACTTATCATTCCTTCAGTTCTCATTTCCAACATCGCACTTTCATCTGAGGCAACCATCATCAATCTCCTTGTAAGTTTTGCATTCGTATGGTGCGGACTGCTCCTCTTCTTCGGTATGATGGTAACTCATGACTACACATTCTCAAAGAACGTGCTTACATCGATCGGTACTATAATCGGTATGGCGATCATCATGTTTATCGGTATTCTGTTCTCCACACTGCTTGCGAAGATCGTAAGCTTCATTTCCAGCATCATTACCGAGATCGCGTTCCGTATGTAATAACAGGATAGGAGTTATAGTAATGAAAAAATTCAGATTATTATCGGCGTTCCTGTCTGTTGTTATGGCGATGGGAATCCTTACAGCCGCAATGCCGGTGACGGCGGCTGCTTCCAATACCGAGGCACTGGTTCCCGGTATAGATGATGAGACCGGCGAACCTACAATTGATTATCTGACTCAAATCTATGAAACTCCCGAAGAAAAGCTTGCTACAATGACAAAATACCTTGAAAAAGGCGATATGGCACTGTATGTTGAGCCTGTTTCCGGTGAGGTTGCATATGTAAACAACAAGACCGGTCAGATACTCTTCTCAAACCCTTATGATGTTTCACAGACCAGTGCTGCGAAGGCTACAAAGCAGGAGCTTCTTTCTCAGATCGCGATTAAATACACCGATAATTCCTCAGAGATCGAAATGTTCAGCTTTGTTGAAGCTTGCCAGCGCGGTCAGATCAATGTAAAGAAGATCAAAAACGGTGTTCGCGTTGAGTACACAATGGGTCGTGAGGAGACCCGTAAGCTCGTACCTAAGCACATCAAGAAGGAGCGTTTCGAGGAGCTTATCCTTGGACAGCTTCCCGAAGGCGGTACAAAGCAGCGTCTCCTTGCTTACTACACTCTTCAGGATCCGTATGATGAGAACCTTACAGAGCGTCAGAAGCGTGAGCTTCTTGCAGCGTTTCCTATATGCAATCAGATGGCTATCTATGTGTTC
The DNA here is from genome assembly GCA_904501985.1 of uncultured Clostridia bacterium. Taxonomy (GTDB): domain Bacteria; phylum Bacillota; class Clostridia; order Oscillospirales; family CAG-272; genus Flemingiibacterium. The sequence goes on along the minus strand of CAJGCT010000009.1, from coordinate 16,175 downwards.
GACGCGGGTGCAACAGAGCTTGAGATTAACCGCGTAGAAGGCTGGATCAAAACCTACTGCCCCGAATACTCATGGACCGAACTTGAAGAGGACCACATGATTACCGGCTATGTAGGTACAGATAAGGCACCGGTTCTGTTCAGACTTTCTCTTGAGTATAAGCTTGATGATGACGGAACTCTTGATGTGCGTCTTCCCGCAAACGGTATCCGTTTCGACGAAAGCGCATATCAGCTCACCTATATCAGTATGCTTCCTTGGTTCGGAGCAGGTTCTTCGGATTGGAAGGGTTACACCTTTATTCCTGACGGTTCCGGTGCGTTAGTTCGCTTCGAGGATGTTAAAAACAAGCCTCTTACCCTTACCGGTAAGATCTACGGTCAGGACTATGCTTATCAGGAAGTAGGCGGACAAAACAAGGAGGTTATGCGTCTCCCTGTATACGGTATAGTGGAGAGCGCGGAATATAATCCTCCGGCACTTACCGCAGAGCAGATTGAAATCGGATTCGAGTATAAGGCTCCCGAGGGCAAGCAGAGCAACGGTTTTATTGCAATCATCGAGGAAGGTGACTCCCTCGCTGAGATCAGTACCGAGCACGGCGGAAACCTTCACAAGTACAATACAGTTTACACTACATTCTACCCGAGACCTAAGGATACATACAACCTGGCAGATGCTATTTCGGTAGGTGCGAATGCTACTTATACCGTTGTTTCCGAGCGTAAGTATACCGGAAGCTACCGTATAAAGTATATCATGCTTACAAGCGATGAGACTGCTGAGGCTGTTGGTCTTAAGGATTACTACGAGGACAGCTATGTAGGTATGGCAAAGGCGTACAGAGATTATCTCATAGCTGAAGGCGTTCTTACCGAGATCGAAGATCCCAAGGACAGCATTCCGCTCTACATTGAGTCCTTCGGTGCTATAGAGACTATCGAAAAGGTGCTTTCCATTCCTGTTACAGTGCTTAAGCCTCTCACCACATTCGAGGACCTTAAGACAATGTATACCGCACTCTCTGAGGCAGGCATTACCAACATCAATTACAAGTTGACAGGTTATGCTAACGGCGGTATGAATGACACTGCGCCTTACCATGTTAAGTTTGAAAAGGTAGTAGGCGGTAATGACGGATTCACGGATTTTGTTGCGTATGCAAATGAGAATGATATTGGCGTATATCCGGACTTCGACTTTGCTAATGTAACCAAGTTTGGTTCATTTGACGGTATTTCCAATGGAAAGCATCTTGTAAAGACCATGGATGGCCGTTATACTACCAAGCGTTTCTACGATTCAACTCTTCAGTCATTCCAGCGCGGATATTCCTTGGCGTTGTCTCCGGCAGTTTACGATTACCTTTTTGAGAATTTCAACAAGGAATTCGCTAAGCTTGTTCCGAGCGGAATTTCGGTTGCTACACTTGGTACTGACCTTAACTCCGACTTCGACGATGAGGAGCCATACAACCGCGAGGATACCAAGGCATTTACCAAAGACCTCCTTGCTGATATCGAAGAGGCTTACGGTGATGTTATGGTAGACGGCGGCAATATGTACGCTATCAAGTATGCAGATCATATTATTGGCGTATCTCTTGACTCCAGCCGTTATTCCAATGCAAGTGAGGCTGTTCCTTTCACAGGACTTGTGCTCCACGGATGCGTGGAATTTGCCGGAAATGCCATCAACATGGCAGGTGATATGCAGTATGAGCTTCTCAAGGCAATTGAGAACGGCGCATCACTGTACTTTACCCTTTCAATGCAGAATACTTCGCTTCTGAAGGAAGATGTTGAGTTCAACAAGTATTATTCTGTTGCATTTGACATTTGGAAGGACGAGGTTGTAAATGTCTATGAGACTCTTAACGCTGCTCTTGCTGATCTTCAGGATAAGCAGATCGTTGACCACGAGTTCCTTATAGGCGAGCGTGTTCCTTCCGAAGAAGAAGCTGAAGCAGACAGAATTGCAGCCGAGGAGGCAGCACTTCGTGCAGAGGAAGAAGAAAAGCTTGCGGCAGATAAGGCTGAAAAAGCACAGAAGCTTGCTGACCGTCTTGCAGCTCTCAAGGCAGCAGAGACAGGTGAAGCTGTTTCTGCAGGTCCTACCGTAGTAGGCGGCGCTTCGGATGCTTCCAATAAGGAAGACGAAGTTGATCCCAATGCTTATGTATATACCAAGTATACATCTGATGACGGACGTATCGTAAAGGTCACCTACGAGGGCGGCAAAGCATTTATCCTTAACTACAATAACTTTGAGATCACTGTCGAGGATGGCGGTAAGACTTACACCATCGGCGCTCTTGATTTCGTAAAGGTTAAATAAGAAAAGAGAGGTGTATTAAATGAATAGCGAAGCAAAGCTTACTAAGGCCGGCGCTGTAAAAAAGCGCAAGCGTATAGCCTCTCTTGATGCACGCAAGGCGCGTGCAGGTTGGGTGTTCGTACTTCCGTTCGTACTCAGCTTTATCATCATCTATCTTCCAATAGTAATCGACTCCATAAAGTACAGCTTTAACAAGATTAAAGTTGGACAGGGCGGCGGATTTACGCTGCAGTTTGTAGGCTGGGAAAACTATCAGGATGCTCTCTTTGTAGACCCTAAGTTTGTACAGACTCTTACTTCCGGTATACAGCAGCTCATATTTGATATTCCTGCGATTGTAATTTTCTCGCTCTTCGTTGCGGTTCTTCTGAATCAGAAGATGGCAGGACGTGCAGCGTTCCGTGCAATTTTCTTCATCCCGGTTATTATTTCCACAGGTATTGTTGATAACATCGACCAGGCCAATACCATGCTCGATTACATGAGCACTACCGAAGAGGGTATCAATGACGGTTCGGGACAGAATGCCACGGCAGAAATATTGTCGGCAGTGGATATCGAGCGTCTTTTTGAAAACATGAAGGTAGGTACTGAGCTGGTTGAATATGTTGTAAATATGGTTAACAACATTTACGATATTATTAACCGTTCAGGCGTACAGATGCTTATTTATCTTGCAGGTCTTCAGTCCATTTCTCCTGCTATCTACGAGTCTTGTTCCATAGACGGTGCAAGTGCTTGGGAGACATTCTGGAAAGTAACCTTCCCGATGATAAGCCCCATGATCCTCGTAAACGCTATCTACACGGTTATTGACTCGTTCACGTCGCAGTCAAATACGGTTATGACTTACATCGCTTCCGTATATGATACTGCGGGCGGTAACGTACTCAGCTCGGCAATGTCCTGGATCTACTTCTTGATAGTTCTGGTCATTATCGGCTTGGTAGCGGCACTTCTCAGTGCATACGTCTTCTATCAGAAACGCGATTAAGGAGGGATAAGATATGAATTCTCAACAGACATCCAATGCTCCCCGCGTTATGAAGGAGAGCAAAAACAAAATCAGAGTTGAGTTTGAAAGAACCCCTCTGAAAGAGCGTCTCAAGGCGAAATTCCTCAACATGAACTTCTTTAAGAATGTTGTTGTAAGAGTTTTCACCTACGTTCTTCTTATCGGTATTTCCTATGTCATCCTTTTCCCGTTCTTCGCCAAGATCTCCGGCTCTTTCATGAGCAAAGAGGACTTCGTTGATGTAACGGTAAAGCTGATCCCGAAGTACCCCACACTTGATACCTATAAGGCTATCATAAGTGAAAACGGTTATTTTACGGCATTGTTCAACACGTTCACCCTTTCGGTGCTCTGCGGACTGATTCAGACATTTGTATGCTGTGTTATCGGCTACGGTCTTGCAAAGTTTAAGTTCAAGGGTAATAAGCTGATATTCTTCCTCGTAATCTTTACGATGGTTATTCCTCACAGAACTCTTCAGCTTTCAATGTTCATGAAGTTCAGATACTTTGATATTCTCGGTATCTTCGACTTCCTTGGCGGCGGCGTATTTGAATGGCTCCGTATACTTCCGTTCTCCTCGCTTAACCTTAACAATACCTATTGGCCGCTTGCGCTTCTGTCATTTGGCGGACTTGCATTCAAGAACGGACTTTACATCTTCATGATGCGTCAGTTCTTCCACGGTGTGCCGGATGAACTTGAAGAGTCGGCTTACATCGACGGTTCGGGCGTGTTCAGAACGTTCCTTCAGATCATTCTCCCGCTTTCTGTTCCGATGATGATCACCATCTTCCTGTTTGCCTTCTCATGGCAGTGGACGGATAACTTCTATACTACCGTGTTCTTTACAAAGACAGGTATGACGCTTATGCCGGATATTGTCGGCGTGCCCGCATCTCTTACTACTCAGTATGCAGCTCAGAATCTTTATGAGTCTGCTATCAGAAATACTTGCGGTCTGCTCATCCTGCTGCCTCTGCTTATTATGTATGTATTCCTGCAGAGATATCTTATCGGTGGTATCGAGCGTTCCGGTATCGTTGGTTAATAAAGCAAAAAATAACTGCTGTACTTTGTACGGCAGTTATTTTTATTTTGTGTTACTTATGTAAAATATATTTTTGAAATAAACTCTATATTCAGAAAATAAATTTTTCAGATAACTATTGACATTTTCCTTTATATATGGTATAATAAATAGCCGCTTGATTTGTACGGTCTTTTAATTTGCGCCTTTTTGCGCAAAACCGACATCAGCGAGTTCATGGCATAAGCCATTCAGAAAGTGAGGTGCTTTTCGTGTTTGCAGTTATCGTAACAGGCGGAAAGCAGTACAAGGTTAACGAAGGCGATGTTATCTTCATCGAGAAGCTCGATGTTGAAGCCGGAGAAAAGGTTACTTTTGACAAGGTGCTTGCAATCTCCAACGACGGCAAGTTCACCGCAGGCGCTCCTTATGTAGAGGGTGCAAGCGTTGAGGCTAGCGTTGTTAAGAACGGTAAGGGTCCCAAGATCCATATCCTTAAGTACAAGCCCAAGAAGGATTCCAAGAAGAAGATCGGTCACAGACAGCCTTACACTAAGGTTCAGATCGAAAAGATCGTTGGTTAATCCCTGAAAATGACAAAGATAGTTTTTTATAAGTGGGATAACGTATTTTACGGCTTCAGTGAGCAGGGTCATACCGGTTACGGTGAATCCGGGGACGATGTGCTTTGTGCCGCGCTCTCCGCAATGACTATGCTTATAATCAACACCATAGAGGTGGCATACGCCTCGGATGTTAATTATACCATTGATGAAAAAACAACCGATATCAAGGTCGTAGCACATGGTGCTCTCAAGGATTTTGAGGAGGACGAGTGCAAGCGGTTTGCGATTTCGGGACTTATCCAGGCTTATTACTACCAGCTCAACGATATGCTTGAGGAATATTACGATTTCCTTGATGTTGATGTGGTGGAGGAACTAATCTGACCTTTAATCGGGAGTTCGAATTTCTCAAATAAGATAACGGAGGTAAGTTAACAATGTTAAAGCTTAGTTTACAGTTTTTTGCTCATAAGAAGGGCGTCGGCTCAACTAAGAACGGCCGCGACAGCGAAGCAAAGCGTCTTGGCGTTAAGAAGTCCGACGGTCAGGCTGTAAAGGCAGGCAATATCATCATCCGCCAGAGAGGCACTGCTGTACATCCCGGCAACAATGTGGGAATCGGCAAGGATGACACCCTGTTTGCTCTTATTGACGGTACTGTCAAGTTTGAGCACATCGCAGGCGGCAAGAAGGCTGTCAGCGTTTACGGCGCGTGAGTCACGCACTAGTAAGTACAATAAAAAATCTCCGCACAGCTTGTGTGCGGAGATTTTTTATTATTATTCGTCAGTAACATATACCGATACATTGTCAGGGAAATTATATTCAGATGGGGAAAGTCCCACAAATTCCACTGTTTCAAGATTTTCAAAATATCCGAAAGAGGATGCATCGAACTCGGTGGAGGAAAGTATCCAAGGCTCAAGCAGACCTGCCGCACCGAGATGTTCCGTAAGCTTGTTTATTTCACGTTCTGTGGAAAATGGATCAAGCATATACACACATCCGTACTTTTCAAGATCGGGGATATCGGCAAGCATCACATTTTTGTCGCTTTGTGTAAGTTCTTCGTTATTAATATCCTTTATGCAGTAGTACGCTGCAAAACGACCTGCGATTTTGTCATCCGGTGCGGTGTCTGCATATTTTCCGATTCCGGGCATGATTAGTTGCTCCATGTAATTCACCTTTGCTAAAGTGGGAAGTGGGGAAGTGAAGCGGTTGTCGCCGTTTACTGTGAAATGTACCGCAGTCTGCCCGGTTGAAAGGGTCTTTGCTTCAAGTCGAACAGAGGTTATGCCGTCTACCATTTCCGGCGTTATGTAATCTTCAGAGTCAAGATCGTAATATGCTCTGACCATTATATCTACGGGCGGTGAGAGCTTTATGGCTGTTCCGAGAGTGTTTGTATCAATCGCGGAACAGGAGGAAAGCGCAAGCATACTGCCTATTGCTGAAATAACCGTGAAAAGTGCAATAAGCGCAACGGTGGGATAATCTTTTTTGAAATTCTTCATATTTGCATATCTCCTTTTCAAAAATGTCATTCCGGACGGCTGGTTTAAAAACAGACCGCCGCTTACCTTTTCACGAAAAACAGATTTGCAATTCTCGGAACAGTGCTGTGCCAAGTCTATAATAGCTTCCATATACATGGGGCTTATGCCGGTGCCGTATCCTCTGATTACGCTGTAATCGCAGGATAATTCACAGTCTTCAATGAATGTGCTTTGCACACGGTACGATGTAGGATTGAACCAATGTACACATACAACCAGAAAGCAGAACAGTCTTGATGCTGTATCGAAGCGTTTGATATGCGTAAGCTCGTGTGTAAGCACACATTCAAGCTTGCGGCTGTCAAGACCGGTACAGTTTTGGCTTATATACAGAATCGGTTTCAGTATTCCGCCTGTACATGGGGATGACAGAAGATCAATATCAAACATACGCACCTCGACCTTGCGCCGAAGATGCATTTTTTCCTGAAGGCATTCAAATGTCTGAAGTATGCGCTTATCTTGACATACTGATGAATGGCATCTCATAAGCCGGTGTGTCTTCACGTGCTTTAAGACTGTACTTGCCACGCTGAACAGCGCACCTGCCAGCCATAGGATAAATAACACACCTGCGGCATCATCAGCGTATTCTGCGCTTGCCGCGGCCATGCGGCGAAGCTTCATTACGATTAAATTTTTGACAGTCAGTGCCTTGTTTTCAATTGGAGATGAACTTTTGTCCTGCGTAGTGTTGGCATCAGAATATTCGACCTGTCCGCTTATATTATTTGAGGCGGTGATGCCGGCGGTGTCAGTATAACTAAAGTGGTCAGTAATCGCAGGAACATGGAAACGGAGCGGAAGTATGGCTATAATGAGAATTATTATCCAAAATGGATACATCATGCCTTCCCGTCCGCGAAGCTTAATACTGCGAATCAAAAATGCCGCACTGCTGATAAAAGTGAACATGGCGCTGAGCACAATCAGGCTCAAAACGAAGCTGAACATTGCGCCTCACCGCCCTTAGTTGCTGTCATTCTCTATTTCACGGCGAAGCTCTGAAATATCTTCCTTGCTGAGTATGCCGTCATCAAAGAGTGCACAGATGAGTCCTTTAGTGTTGTTTTTATAGACCGTAGCAACGAAATCAGCCGCCGCCTTACGTTTATACTCTGTCTCGTCGGCAAGAACTGTCGCACAGTTAGTTCGCCCATGCTTTTCGAGACGAATAAACCCCTTATTTTGAAGTCTTGTAATAAGCGTAAGCACGGTGGTGAGAGCTAAGTGTCCGATCTCATCCGGGAAAGCGGCAAAAAGTGCACCGGCGTGAATATCCTTCACTCCCTGCTTGTCTAAATCCCAGATAAGCTGCATGATCTGTAATTCCGATTCGGGAAGCTTTGTAAAGTTTTTCTTTGTGGGTTGCAGCATAATCTAATCTCCATTCCTTATCAGTCTGTACATCGGGATAAGGAGACCTTTGTACAGACTATGGTTTTAGCTTACGTCTATATTATACACCATTATTCTACATTTGTCAAGTATTTTTAAGCGAAAGTGAAAATAAGCGGTAAACCGCGGAAAATGTGCGAAATCTTCGGGGGTATTGATTTTTCGTGGATTATGTGCTATAATCTTGATGCGGTGATGCATTAAAGAGGGAGGATTGTATTTATGAATGACCATAAATTTATATATCATGTTGAGCCGAAGCTTGCTAAAAGAATAATAGCCTTATTTGACAGTCTCGCATTGCCGGCCAATCTGCATGGATATGAGTATCTCGCCTCTGCTGTTGCTATAGCGGTGGAAAATCCGGATACTATATACGCAGTTACCAAAAAAATATATCCGGATATCGCAAAGCGTTATGATACCAATGTGGCCTGCGTGGAAGCCGCCATACGAAATGCTATAGATACGTCATGGCTTATAGGGGATGCAGATATTCTTTACAGCATTTTCGGTCATACAGTTCGCCATTCCAGTGGAAGACCAAGTGATGCGGAATATATCGCCATGGTTTCAAGTAAGCTTCTTGTTGACGGCGACACAATGGGATAATTACTGTGGAAATTTGATATTCGCAAATATAAAGCACCAAAATCAGTCATTTAGGTTGATTTTGGCGCTTTTTTATTTATATATATATTTATTTCTTCATGGTTTTGTCACTAATGTTGCGTGCTGCATTTGAGTTTACACTGCCGGCGGCTGAAGTGCCGGACATATAGGAGAGCAGATTTTCGCGCCACCATTTTGACGCGGCATTGCCGCTTCCAAGATTGAATGTGGATAAATGATATCACATAAAAAAGTTTGTCAATGGAAAATGGCGGTTTCGATATGTTTCGACAATATTTCAATATGCTCCATTAACTTTATGTAAAATATATCCAAAAACAATCTCCAAATTTTGGAAAAAATATTATAAGAAAAGTATTGCATTTTATGGAATTATATGGTAAAATAATATAGCAATGGAAAATGCCGCCGAACAAAGCGGAAAAATATAATTTTAAGGAGTAAACTATGATTACGGAAAAACAAAGCAGACTTTTGGTGTGCGGTGCTGATATTGAGAGAAGACGGGAATTGGCGTCTGTTCTTGAACGTATAGGATTTGCCGCTGTAGATGAATCCCGTGATGCACGCGAAGCGGAACGTATACTTTGCGAGCGTCGGTACTCATTGGTAGTGTGTGACAGCTCCATAGCAGGTGCGGAAGCTATGCAGCTTGCCTATAACGAGGGAAAGAGGCAGGAGCGCGGCGGATGCACAACGGCATTTCTGTTTATCGGAGAGCATAATTACGAGGATGTACTGCGCGAGGTCTGCCGGATGACAGATACACACTATCTTATCAGACCGTTTTCTGTATCAGAGTTTTGCGATGCGGTGTTCGGTGCGCTTTCCGGACGCAGGGCCGCAGGTGAAAATATGGGGAGTGAACGTGTAAGAGGAAGTGTGTGCGAGACGGCATCATTTTCCGGAAGCGATGTATCTGCGGATGAACCTCTTGAAACACAGATAACGTCTATACTTCATAATCTCGGTATACCGGCACATATTAAAGGATTTACTTATCTCAGATGTGCAATCGGGATGACAGTAGCCGACCCCGATATGATAAACTATGTTACAAAATCCCTTTATCCCGGAGTTGCCAAGGCTTACAATACCACTACATCCCGTGTTGAGCGAGCAATACGTCATGCCATTGAAGTAGCATGGGACAGAGGTGAGCTTGAAACGCTCAACCGCTATTTCGGATATACCATAAGCCGTCAGCGCGGCAAGCCTACCAATTCGGAGTTTATTGCAATGATATCGGACAAGCTGAGACTTGGTGTGGGGATGTAACACCGAAAATCACTCAAAACGGACATAAAAAGGGCTGTGCACACGTGAAAACGGCGTATGCACAGCCTTTTTACTTAATATTTATGCTAATATCTCCCTCATTGCGGCAGGTATCGCTCTCACCGTATCGCCTGCCGTCATTGCGGCTTCCGGAATATCCTGTGAGGCGATCTCGCCTGCGAAACCTGCAAGATATGCTCCTGCCGCAACTCCTAAAAGAAGCTCACTGTCTTTCACGTAACCGCAGATTCCGGCAAGTATGCCGCAGAGAACGTCACCGCTTCCTGCGGTCGCCATTCCGCCGCAGCCGCGGTCGGCAAGATATACGGTATCACCGTCGGTTATGACAGTTGTGGGACCTTTGAGAAGCAGAATCGTGCCTGAGCCCTTGGCAAAGGTTTTTGCCGCGGCTATTATGTCATGTCTGAAATTTTCGATTTTCTCACCGCACAGCCGCTCAAATTCCTTGGGATGAGGTGTGAGAATAACACGGCAGGAGGCATTTCTCAGTACCTGTCTGTCCATTCCGGAGAGCACATTTAATCCGTCGGCATCAATCACAAGATTTCCGCTGTATTCGCTGAGAAGATACCGCAGCAGATGAGCTATCTCCTCTGAGCGCCCCATTCCCATACCTACCGCCGCCGAAGCGGTGTGAGTCATAAGCTCCGAGATTTCGGCTTTGGAAAAACGGTATTCGCCGTCTTTATCGTCGAGTGGGAACAGGGTGGATTCAAGAAGATATGGAAGCACCGCGGACGAGAGCGTTTTGGGGACTGCCAATTTTGACACCCCTGCTCCGGAACGAAGTGCCGCGAGGGCGAGATTTGACAGCTTTGCCGCGCCGCTGTACCTGAGTGAGCCGCCAATGAGTGCCACATAACCGTAGTCGCCCTTGTTTGAATTATGGGGGCGTTTTGCGAATAAGTGCCGTATATCTTCTTTCTCGATAAGATAGGCAGGCTTGTCAATAAGCTCTATTCCGATATCGCAGTTTATTTTACTTTTTATATGATCCTTGGCGCAGTTAAGAAAAAGTCCGCTTTTGTATGAGCCGATGGAGACTGTAAGGTCGGAGTTTACGCAAATTTCGCAGAGTCCACTGTCACCGTTAAGACCGGAGTTTATGTCCGCGCTGACAGTATATGCTCCGCTCTGATTTATCCGCTCTATGGCGGTGCGATAAGGCTCGGTGACATCCCCTCTGAAGCCTGTGCCGAATATGCAGTCAAGCACTGTCCCAAACCCGTCAAGGCAGAGATTTTCAATTCCGCGGCGGATGTCAACACCAAGAGTTACGCATTTATTAAAGAAAAATTGGGCGGTTTCCGATATTTTATTTGATATGAGAAATACTGTGCACGGGATTTTTGCATCTTTGAGCAGTGCCGCCACAGCAAAACCGTCGCCTGCATTGTTTCCCGCGCCGCATACGACAGCAACGGGCGGATGCCAATCCACAGCGGCGAAAATTGCATCGCCGGCTCGCGACATAAGCTCGCGGAACGATACCGTGTGTTCTCCCGTATATGCATCGCTTTTTCTCATGTTTTCAACCGAAACCACCTTAATCATGACAGCATCCTCCCAAAAGACAAAATCACCGTATAATAATTATACTACAAAGATCGTGCTAATGCAATACAGGTGAGGAATTTTTAATCTTTAAGATCGTGTTGGGCGGGATCGTTTAAAAGCGTACCGCATTTGTCGAATCTTGAGCCGTGACACGGGCAATCCCAGCTGCGCTCGGCGGCGTTCCATTTGAGCGCACAGCCGAGATGCGGACAGCGGCGCGGAATAGGAAGAAGAAAGTTTCCGAGGGTTATGCCTATATTTTTAAAAAGCTGCGGTGTCAGCATATTTCGTGACGGATCGAATGCTTTAGCGGCAGGATTTTCCCTGCCGAATATAAGATCGCGCAGTATAAGTGCCGCCGTCATTGAGCCTATAAATCCGTAGCCGCCAAAGCCTGTGGCTACGAAAAATTTGTCGCTTGCAGGCGTAAGCCGTCCGATATACGGAAGACTGTCAAGGGATACTGTGTCCTGCGTTGCCCATGAGGTGACTATCTTTGAATCTTTAAAATTGTCAGCACGGTATTTTAGAACTGCATCATACCCACCGCCCTTTGTTCCTGTCCTGTGATCTCCGCCCCCAAGCAGAAGATACTTTTTGTACATACGCATATATGCCCCATCCGGCGCAATATCCTCATATGCGCCGCCGATATCTCCTGCGCCTTCAAGTGCCAGCACATAGGATCGCTTTTGGTAGAGTTTAAGAGAAAAAATCCCCCGAAGCTTGGGGAGAGGAAAATGTGTTGCTATAATCACGTGCTTTGCGGATATTTTGTGCTTTTCGGTTTTCGCGCCGTAAGGGGTGATTTTTTGTATTCGTGTATTCTCGCGTATGCAAAGATTTTCCGCAAGTCTTGCACAGAAATCGGTAGGGTCAAGCATAAGCTGATTTGGAAATTTCAGTGCGGCGGAAATGCTTATATCAATGGGTAAATCTCTGTGCAGGGAAGCATGGATGCCAAAGCGCCGCATTCGGTCGTATTCCTGCTCTATTTTTAGGGGACTTCCAAGGGAGTAGAGGTAAAAATCGTCCGCGCGGCATACACAGCCAAGCTCGCGGCAGAGTATGCGGTATTCATTAAGTGCGTCAAGACGTGTTTTCATAACGCTTCGTGCGGTGTCAAAGCCCCGTGATTTTTCGATGTCACCGCAGAGAATGTCCTGCCCAAGGGATATTACGGCAGTGGAGCGAGCACTTACAGCTCCTGCGATGCGTTCCGCCTCGCAGACAAGCACGTTTACGCCTGCGCTTTGCAGATAATGGGCGCACAGCAGACCGCATAAGCCGCCGCCGATAACAAGTACGTCGCATTCCGCATCATCTGCAAGTGCGGGGAAGTGCGGCATGAAATTTGTGCTGTAAATAAGTTCGGATGGCATATATTTGACCTCGTTTTTGTGAATTTATTATTAATTTGCACCGCTTTAGCCCAAATAAACGGATTGCAGGTTGAATTTAGTGTTAATTTTTAATGTAATCCCTTGAAATTTAACTGTAATAATGGTATCATTATAGATAATGAGATGTTTTTGCGAAAGGAACGGTTATGACTGTGACAAAAAAGCCGGAGCTTCTTTCTCCGGCAGGAAATTTTGATAAAATGAGGGCGGCGATTCTGTACGGTGCAGATGCGGTATATCTTGCCGGAGATGACTTCGGAATGCGTGCCGCGGCAGATAATTTTACAGTAGAGGAGCTTTATGAGGCGACAAAGTATGCCCATGAGCGCGGCGTGCGTGTAAATCTTACCCTGAATACCATGCCCCATACCGACGAATATCCAAAGCTTACGGAATTTGTCAAGGCTATTGGCGGTGCCGGCATTGATGCGGTTATTGCCGCGGACCTCGGCGTGATGGCACTTGTGAGAGAGCATTTGCCGGATACGGAGATACACGTTTCAACACAGCAAAGTACCGTCAGTGCGGCGGCTTGCCGCGAATGGTATCGGCTTGGCGCAAGCCGTGTTGTGCTGGCGCGCGAGCTTAATCTTGAGGAAATAAAGCAGATACGCGAAAATGTTCCGCCGGAGCTTGAGCTTGAGGCGTTCATACACGGTTCAATGTGCATATCCTACAGCGGACGCTGTCTGCTTTCCCAGCATTTTGTTGGCAGAGATGCCAACCGTGGAAGATGCGCACAGCCATGCAGATGGAATATGTCCTATGCACCGTCAAGTGCGCTCGGATATGAAGGATGTGCGCAATATGAAGTGTCTGAGGAAAAGCGTCCCGACAACCGTGTGCCGGTTATTGAAAATGAAAAGGGAACATTCTTCCTTTCGTCAAAGGATACGTGCATGATAGAGCATATTCCGGAGCTTATGGAAAGCGGTATTGACAGCTTCAAAATCGAGGGACGCATGAAAAGCGAATACTATGCCGCTGTGGTGACTAACGTTTACCGAATGGCAATGGACCGCTATGCGGCTGACCCTAAAGGATATGAGTACGATCCCGCGTGGCTTCGCGAGCTTGAATCCGTGAGCCACCGTGAGTACAATACCGGCTACTACTTTGCAAAGCCAATGGAGGATGCCAATACGGCAAAACAGCCGGGATATATGAAGGAAAAGGCATATCTGTGCCGGGTTACAGCATACGATAAAGACACCGGAGTAGCGCATTTTGTTCAGCGCAATAAGGTGTTTGCAGATTCGGATGCGGAGATAATTACCCCCGGCAAGATAGGACGTCCGCTTCATCTCGGTGAGCTGTATGACAGAGAGGGTAATTCTATCCCGTCAGCACCGCACCCTTACATGGAATTCAGCGCAAAAGTTCCCTTTCCGGTGAATCCCGGCGACATAATAAGAGCTGTGTGAGGTGAATTTTCATGGCTATGATTATTGAAATGTTAAAATCCCTGCTTTTCGGCATAGTCGAGGGCATCACCGAGTGGCTTCCCATATCCTCAACAGGACATCTTATACTCCTTGAGGAGTTTGTAAGCTTCAAGGGCGTTTCGGAGGATTTCTCCGAAATGTTCAATGTAGTGATACAGCTTGGTGCAATACTTGCCGTTGCGGTTATATTCTTTAAAAAGATATGGCCCTTTTCAAAAAAAGAGGGTGAGATACTCGGTATCATTCGCCGCGACAAGCTTACTTTATGGCTTAAAATAATAGTGGCGTGTCTTCCTGCCGCTGTAGTGGGACTGCTGTTTGACGATATCATCGACGCAGTGTTCTACAATCCAATAACTGTAGCAATCATGCTTATTCTTGTTGGCGCGGCGTTTATAATTGTTGAGTCGCGCAAAAAGGGCAGAGAAGCCAAGGTGGATTCTCTTGACGGTATCACATGGATGCAGGCTGTGGGCATTGGCGTATTTCAGCTTGCGGCGGCTGTATTCCCCGGTACATCACGCTCCGGTTCAACCATACTCGGCGGACTTATGCTTGGTGTTTCAAGGACAACAGCGGCGGAATTTACATTCTTCCTCGGTATTCCCGTAATGTTCGGCGCATCACTGCTCAAATTGGTTAAATTCGGCTTTTCATTTACTGCGGCAGAAGCTATTATACTTCTTATCGGAATGGTATCGGCGTTTCTTGTATCTATGGCGTGCATCCGATTCCTTATGGACTACATAAAGCGTCACGACTTCAAGATATTCGGCTGGTATCGCATTATTCTCGGTATAGCCGTGCTGGTATATTTCTTCTTAATAAAATAATAATTTCATGGCAGCACGCCGACGTTAAGTCGGCGTGTGTTTTTTTCTGTTAGAAGCTTAATTTTTTGCAAGAAATGCTGTCTGAATGTCAAAATATACATCAATTGGTAAAAGCGCGGCGCAAAAATTGTGCTAAACCGAAAAAGTTTTTAAATTGACGAGAATTTCACAAATTTGTGTTGATAAAATCGCATAAATGTGGTAAAATATTCTTTGATTGCAGAGTGCTTTGCTTATGCGATCCATAATACACAGTAAAATTTTTTATAGGGGTGAAAATATATGTACAACAAGAAATCCGTAGAAGATATCGCGGTTGCAGGCAAGAGAGTTCTTTGCCGCTGCGATTTCAATGTACCCGTAAAGGATGGCGTTATTACCGATGATAAGCGTATTGTCGGCGCTATGAAGACCATCAAATATCTCGTTGACAACGGCGCAAAGGTTATTCTCTGCTCCCATATGGGAAGACCTCACAATGTTCTTGACGCAGAGCTTAAGCTTGATAAGAAAGAAAAGAAGAAGATCGAAGCTCTTCCTGCTGAGGAGCAGGAGGCTGCAAAGGCGGCGGCTCTTGAAAAGGGTAAGGGCGACATCACAAAGCTTTCTCTTAAGATCGTTGCAGACGACCTTATTAAGAAGGGCATCAACGTAACTCTCGCAAAGGATGTTGTAGGTCCCGATGCACAGGCTAAGGCAGCAGCTCTTAAGGACGGCGAGGTTCTCCTTCTTGAAAATGTTCGCTTCCATGCGGCTGAGGAAAAGAACGAGCCTGAGTTTGCTAAGGCTCTCGCAAGTCTTGCTGACATTTACGTAAACGATGCATTCGGTACTGCTCACAGAGCACACGCTTCCACCGCAGGCGTTGCAGATTATCTTGATACCGCAGTTTGCGGCTACCTCATTCAGAAGGAAATTGAGATAATGGGCAAGGCTCTTGAGGATCCGGTAAGACCTTTCGTTGCTATTCTCGGCGGTGCAAAGGTATCCGATAAGATCGGCGTTATCAATAATCTTCTCAACAAGTGCGATACTATTGTTATCGGCGGCGGTATGGCATACACCTTCCTCGCGGCAAAGGGCTACGGCGTAGGTAAGTC
>CAJGCT010000008.1 GCA_904501985.1 uncultured Clostridia bacterium | reverse complement strand
TTCATGATAACTCAACCGGTGTTCTCGCATATCCATTATAACACATATTTTGAATTCTGACGAGTACCTTCTTTGAATTTGTCCCTTTTTTGCCATAAAATATGCACCTCCAAAAGTGTCTAACTTTTGGGGTGCATATCATTCAGAATGTGAGGGTATTTTAATCTTTATTAGTTTATTTTGAGATCATCCTCGGTAATACGTCCGTGGTCAAGAGCATCTTTAAGATATTCCTCGAAGCATCCCACCTCAGTAAGATATATATACGGCGTTGTGTGGAGTATCATAGAGATACCAAGTGTAAGTATTCCAAGAAGAATCCATCCCATAAAGCTAAGCCCTACCAAAAACATCTTCCCTTTGTTGCCGTCCATGATACGTCTTGACAGTGTGATGGCATCCTGTGCCGTAACATTCGGATACTTTGCAAGTATATACGGTGTCATGCAGTATGAGTATGACTTGACGATACCTGGAATAACGAAAAGCAGTGACCAGAGGAAAATGTACAGCTCCATAAGAAGCATTCCGCCAAGCTTTCTGCCGTAATCCCCCTGAAAAGCACCGCTGAACATAACACCGACTTCAGGTGATTCACCGCTCATAAAAAGAGAGTATGTCATATAAAGTCCAACGACAAGCGGCAGAAGAAGTATTGCGGCAATTCCGGGTAAAAAGGAGTTGGAAGCTCCTATAATAACAGTATATATAAAGGCAGGAAGCACACACTTACCCCAATTTGCACTGATTATCCCCTTTGCCTCTTTTTTTATCTCGGAACGAGTTTTCATATATAGCCTCCCAAAATGTTGTATAGTAACAGTATACATCAAAAATTGCAGGATGTCAATATCATCAAGACAAATGCCGGGATACGGAAAGTACGCCGCCGAATACAGCTTCGGCGGCGTACTTATCTATTTTGCTCAGTCGATAATCTTAACCTTGTAGCCTACGGAATACTCCGCGCCAACAGGGAGAGTGATAGCGTATGGTTTATCCTCAAAATTGCCTGTTTCATCAAGGTGAGCCGGCAGACCGTTCCAAGGCTCAAGGCATACAAAGGGTGCCTTCTTCTTGGGAGGAGTCCAAACTCCGAGAGCATTGAAACCGTTAAAGTCAAACTCTACGCCCTTGCCTGTTACTTTATGTACCAGCTTTACCTTGCGGCTCTTAAGCTTCTTTGTAAGGAGTACATCCACGTCGTAATCCTCGTGTGTCAGCTCCCACTCATTAGTGTTCTTAAGCTTGTCAGCAGCAGGAAGGGATTTGTCAATGTATCCTCCGCCGTAATTGGTTGTGTATATGACTTCCTCGTCCTCAACCTTTTCAAATACAAGCTTGTAGTCCGAGAATTTTTCTCCGTCGTTAATAGGGCAACGGAATCCGGGATGACCGCCTATGCAGAACACAATAGGCTTGTCGTCAGTATTAACTACCTTGAACTCAGTAGTAAAGCCCTCATCGGTAATCTTATGGGTGATGAACAGGTTAAAATTGTAGGGATATACCTCTTTGGTTTCCGGGGAATCCGTGAGGAGGTATGTCAGTTTGTCGCCTTCAGCTTCAACCAGTTTAAACTCCATCTTCCTCGCAAAGCCATGCTTCTTCAGCGGGTATGCCACTCCCTCGAATTTTACGCTTTCATCAATGGTAGAGCCAACAGTCGGAAAAAGTACCGGAGTATGACTTGCCCAATATTCGGGAATGCCCTCCCATACATATTCCTTGCCGTCAAGCTTATAGGAGATAAGCTCGCCGCCAAGGGTAGAGCATACTGCGCTGGCACGTGCGGTTTTAATTTGCGTATCCATAGTTTTTCTTCCTTTCTAAATATAAATAATAAACATCGGCGGAGTTTTACACTCCGCCGATAAAATATTGCTATTCTTTCATCCTCGGAGGGAAATCGTCTTTTTTGTCGTTGTTTTCCTTGGCAGCATCCTCAGCTTCCTTGCGAGCACGCTCTTCTTCATTTTCCTTTGCGCGAGCCTCGTTCTCAGATGCACTTCTGCGCTTCTTCTCGGCAGCCATTTCTTCAAGCTCCTCGATAGTGGGAGTTCCTTCCATAGCCGCATTAAACTGATCGGCATCCATCACCTCATTCTTCATGAGAAACTCTGCCACGAAATGAAGCTTGTCAACATTCTCGGAGAGAATCTTCATAGCAGTATCATACGCAGTGTTAACAAGACGCTTGATCTCGCTGTCAATAAGCGATGCAGTGTCATCGGAATAGTTCTTTGAGGTGTTGAAATCACGTCCGAGGAACACCTCGTCACCCTCATGCTCAGATCCGTACACGATAGGTCCGAGAAGATCGCTCATGCCGTATCGTGTAACCATGCTGCGCGCAATGTTGGTAGCTCGCTGAATATCGTTTGAAGCACCCGTGCAGATGTCGCCGATTATAAGCTTCTCTGCCACACGTCCGCCAAGCAGTGATACGATCTCGTGCTCCATGTCGCTCTTTGACATATGGGATCTGTCCTCAATAGGAAGCGGAAGCGTGTATCCTGCCGCACGTCCTGCCGGAATTATGGATATCTGGTGTACAGAGGTATTGGGCTGGAGCTTCTTCATGACAATAGCGTGACCTGCTTCATGATAAGCTGTAATGCGCTTGTCTTCCTCGTGTACAACCTTGGATTTTTTATTGGGACCGACAATAACCTTTATGGTTGCTTCCTCGATCTCATCGTTTCCGATGAGGCTCTTATCCTTTCTTGCCGCAAGAAGCGCCGCTTCATTAAGAAGGTTTTCAAGATCAGCACCGGTAAATCCTACGGTTGTCTTGGCAAGTGTACCGAGATCAACATTATTCTCGAAAGGCTTGTTTCCTGCATGAACCTTGAGTATTTCCTCACGGCCCTTAACATCGGGGTAATTTACAGTAATCTGTCTGTCAAAGCGTCCCGGACGGAGAAGCGCAGGGTCAAGAATATCGGGACGGTTGGTCGCCGCCATTACAATAACGCCCTCGTTTGCACCGAAGCCGTCCATCTCAACAAGAAGCTGATTAAGTGTCTGCTCGCGCTCATCATGTCCGCCGCCAAGTCCTGCTCCGCGGTGGCGTCCCACTGCATCTATTTCGTCAATGAATACAATACTTGCCGGATTCTTCTTTGCAGTGTCGAAGAGATCACGTACACGGGATGCGCCGACACCAACATACATTTCAACAAAGTCCGAACCGGAAATGGAGTAGAACGGAACGCCTGCCTCACCGGCAACTGCCTTTGCAAGCAAGGTCTTACCTGTACCGGGAGGGCCTACGAGCAGTACACCGTGGGGTATGTGAGCACCAAGCTTTGTAAACTTTGCAGGATCGCGGAGAAATTCCACGACCTCCTGAAGTTCAGCTTTTTCTTCATCCGCACCGGCGACATCCTTAAAGAAAACCTTTTTCTTTTCGTCAGCTCCAAGTCTTGCACGTGCCTTGCCGAAATTGGCAACCTTACCGCCTCTGCCGCCTGCCTGATTCATAAGAATGAACCAAAATACAACAAACAGAACAATGACGATAGCATAGGGCATGAGACCTACCCACCAAGGAAGAGTCTGCGGTTCTGCAATATTATAGGATTCAAGCTTACCGTCAACAAGCTGCTCGTCGATCATCTCACCGAACTGATCCCAGAACATACCGAGATCGCGCAGAGTAAATGTCTTTACCTCGCCGTCGTGGGTGTTCAGCGTAAGCTTATTATCGCTGTCAATCTCAAAGGATTTGACATTTTCAATATAAAATTCTTCGTAAATGTCACTGTAGATCACTTCTTCGCCGGGCTGATTTCCAAATAACATTGCGGTGGAAACAAGAATCACACCAATCAGAACGACATAGAAGATCAAAATTTTGTAGTTTGATTTCATTACTTACCCCATCTTAATATAATAATTGCCAAGTCCTTACTGTTTAAAGACTTTTCAGATTCAGATATTATCTTACACTATAGTCCCGGTATTACTTTTCATAAACCTCGGGCTTCAGAATGCCTATGTAAGGCAAAGCTCTGTATTTTTCCGCAAAGTCAAGACCGTATCCCACAACAAATTCGTCCGGAATTTCCATGCCGCAGTAATCGGGAGTAAAATCCACCTCGCGGCGTGACGGTTTGTCAAGCATGGTAACAGTCTTTACACTGCGAGCACCCTTCAGTTTAAGATAATCTACAAGATACGACAGCGTTCTGCCGCTGTCAATAATATCCTCAACGATCAGTATATCCGTTTCCGGAAGATCGGAGCGATACAGATCAAGCATGATATTTATAGATCCGCTGGATGTTGTGGAACGACCGTATGAAGAAACCTTCATGAAGTCTATCTCAACGGGAATGCCGATCTTTTTCATAAGATCGCCCATAAACACCACAGAGCCTTTAAGAATACAAACGAGAAGCAGTCTTTTTCCGTTGTAGTCCTGACTTATCTTTTGTGCTATGCGAGAAACGATATTCTGGCATTCTTCCTCGCTGACAAGTATGCTTTTTATGTCGTTATTCATTTTCTTCTCCGTTGTAATAATATATAAGTGTGATTTTGCAGTCGTCCTTTACTCGGTCAGCCGCAGGGAATCCGGGAACCCAAACAATTCCCTCTCCGTCACAAATCACGGGAGTTTTCATTCGGCGCTCTATGCTGATCCCTCTGTCATTGTAAAGCTTCTTCAGCTTCCTTGTCATTCCGCCGAAAACGTAGGAATCGCCGTCGCGACGGGACCGCGCAATAAGCACACGATTTATTTTATCAGAATTTACCTGCATGAGTATTGATAATTTGTAAATATTTTGCAGGGTTTCGTTATCTTTTTGTAAATCCTCACGGGATATATCACCGTTTGCGACATAAATCGCGAAATCGGGTGATTCAAAGCGGTTTATGCCCGGTTTAAGCTCCATTTGAAACTCGAAGACCTCTGTATCCGGCATATTTGTAAAAAACAGGTCTCCATTCTCGATTTTCGCCCGGACTCCGCCTGTGAGAGAAATCGAAGAACCGTTTTTGCCGTTTTTGGCAAGCTTAAGCACGTCTTTAATGTGTACGCGCTCAAGTGAACGTCCGCCGGCGGCAGAATACATTAACGAAATGACTCTTGAAGCAATCGCCTCATGGGCATCTGCAATAATTTCTGCCTTTATTTTGCCTTTTTTCACATACGAGTCGGCAAACAGCTTCGCTTGGGTCTCAATATAGTCGCTGTCGCATCTGAGACTGCATGACATACGAAAAACAGTATCAATCACCGAGGGATTCATCCTCCGCAGTGATGGAATTATCTCATGCCGTATATAGTTGCGCGTATAAGCGGTGTCGTCGTTAGTGCTGTCAAATATATATTCTATGCCGTTTTCCTCGCAATATCCCAAAATATCGCTTTTCGCGGCACCGATAAGCGGTCTTATTACCTTGACACCTGAATCTGTACGAACAGGGGGAATACCTCGAAGTCCGCCGAGTCCGCTTCCGCGTGCAAGATTGAAGATCACAGTTTCCGCATTATCGTCGGCATTGTGTGCCGTTGCAATGCAGGTAAGACTCTCGCTCTGGGAAATTATCTCGGCAAACGCCGCATATCTGTATTCACGCGCCGTCTCCTCAATACCTTTGCCGCTATCCCTTGCAAGGCGCGGTATGTCGGCATAGCGAACAGTAAGCGGCACGCCAAGCTTTTGGCACTGTTCTCTGCAAAATTCCGCATCACGGTCCGCTTCAGCACCGCGTATACCGTGGTGAACATGGACCGCATGAATATCAAGTCCGCGCGCACGGCACACACGCCCCAAAATATGGAGAAGCACCGACGAATCAGCTCCGCCGGAATATCCCACGAGAACACCGCGCTCCGAATCAAGCATAGAATACTCATCTACGGTCTTGAGAGCCTCGGCATACAAGTCAAATTTCTGTTTCATCTGAAATTTATCACATAGGTGCTTCGGCAGTACCGTCCGGAGCGAGAGAAGTAAACTTAGTGTACTGACCAAACCATCCCATAGGAACAGTACCGGTTGAGCCGTGACGGTTCTTTGCCACCACAACATCAGCAACATTCTGCTTCTCGGGGTCGGTCTGATAATAGTCACGGGACAGGAACATGATTATATCTGCATCCTGCTCAATTGCACCCGAATCGCGAAGGTCGGAAAGCATCGGCATTTTATCGTTTCCCTTACGGGATTCCGGATTACGGGAAAGCTGTGCACAGCATATTACGGGAACCATAAGCTCCTTTGCAAGAAGCTTAAGATTTCTCGATATATCACTTACTTCCTGAACACGGTTATCAATCCTGCGGTCACTTTGCATAAGCTGCAGATAGTCAATAACCACAAGACCCAGATTCTTTACCCGACGAAGCTTTGCTTTCATGCCTGTTGCGGTAATTCCGGTGGTATCGTCAATCAAGATATCACATTCCGACAGCGTGGCAGATGCATGGGCAAGCTTTGTCCAATCCTCATCGGTAAGCTCGCCTGAACGGATATTGTGGCTGTCCACAAGTGCCTCGCTTGAAAGCAGACGGGACACAAGCTGCTGTGCCGACATTTCAAGAGAGAAGATGCACACAGCTTTTTTTGACTCTCGCGCCACATTGGAAGCGATATTGAGAACAAATGAGGTCTTACCCACACCGGGACGTGCACCTACGATTATCATATCGCTCTTTCCCATGCCCACCAGCACCTTATCAAGGTCGCCGAAGCCTGTGGGAGTACCGATAGTATCTGCACGGTTTGTCTGAAGCTGATGAAGATGCTCGTAGGTCTGCACAAGCACCTCACGGATATGTGTGAAACCTTTCTGCTCATTACCCTCGGCAATTGCGAATATCTTCTGCTCCGCATTTCCGAGTATATGCGATACCTCGTCCTCCGCACTGTACGCCGATTCCGAAATTTCCTCAGAAGCGGTAATAAGACTGCGAAGCAGGCTCTTATCCTTGACAATACGGGCATAGTCCTCCACATTAGCCGCTGACGGAACAACGTCCGCAATCAGCTTTATGTAGGACTTGCTGTTATTTTCGTCATACACGCCGCGGTGCACCAAGGTATCTATGAGCGTAACTATATCAATATCGCGGTTTTTAATATACATATCCTGCATAGCAAGATATATCTGCGAGTGCTCGTCAAGGTAAAAATCCTCACTTTTCAGTATACCCGCAATAGCATTAAAGCATTCCGGGTCAATTAGAATCGAACCGAGCACCGACTGCTCCGCTTCAAGAGAAAAGGGGAGCTTACGAGCGGTAATATTGTCAGCCATGATTATTTTTCTTCGTTCACAAGAACGTTGATCTTACCTACCACCTGCGCATGAAGCTTTACTTCAACCGTATGCATACCGAAGGTCTTAAGCGGATTATCAAGCATGATCTTACGCTTGTCAACGGTAATATCAGCCTGTGCGGCAAGTTCATCAGCGATGTCCTTTGTGGTAACGGAGCCGTAGATAGTGCCGTCCTTACCGGGTTTTGCGGAGAGCTTAATAACCACAGCTTCAAGCTTTGCCGCTGTATCCTTGGCATTCTGAAGCTCTACCTCGCGCTTATGCTTTTCGGATTCCTCGCGTCCCTTGATCTCGTTAAGTGCCTTGTTGTCGGCAATAATCGCAAGTCCCTTGGGAAGCAGGAAATTACGTGCATATCCGTCGGAAACATTTATAAGCTGGCCTTTTTTGCCCTGAGATTTTACATCCTGTGTCAATACAACTTTCATTTTTTTGCTCCTTTTTATGTTGTAACTCTTCTACCTAATCTTAATTTTTCTTCATATAATCGTCTATTGCATCTTTAAGTGCCGTCAGTGCCGAGGTCATGGACACATCCTTTAAGAATGCGCCTGCAGCCTCATAATATCCGCCGCCGCCCATCTTTTCAAGTATAAGCTGTACGTTTATATTTCCTGCGGAGCGAGCTGATATATGCACGCTGTCGTCTATCTGAACAAGCGCAAAGCTTGCCATAACGCCGCTTACGGAAAGCAGCTTGTCCGCCGCCTTTGCCGCCGCCACGCGATCCTGAGGCGTGCCGTCGCTGTCGCTCATGGAAATAGCAAACATCTGACGGTATGTGACAACATTCATGGAGAATTTCGCTTCTCTCATGAAATCTTCAAGTCCTGATTTAAAGAACCACTGTACCTCGGTGGGATTTGCTCCCTCGGAACGCAGATAAAGCGCGGCACTGAAGGTTCTTACACCCGTATTGCGGGAGAACTGCTTTGTATCAAGAAGCATACCTGCATAAAGCGCGTCAGCTTCCTCGCGGTGAAGTCCGCCGATGGGAAGTGCCTGTTCAAGCATTTCCGAAACAAGCTCGCAGGCAGAGGATGCGGACGGCTCAATATAGGAGATAGCCGGCTCATGCTTATAATCGCCCGTCTTTCTGTGGTGGTCGATTATGGCGATCATGCCAACGTTATCGGCAATATCGGGAGCTTCAAACTGCGCCGGATTATTCACGTCAACTATGACAAGAAGCGTGTCCGAATGTATCATATCCTGCCCGGTTATGCTGTCAACGAAGATATCGGAATATTCGGGAAGCGGTGCCACACGTGCAATTGCACTCTTTATATTTGCATCCTCGCGGTCTGCCACGATATTGGCCTTTACGCCGCAGAACATGGCAAGTCGTGCAATACCGATACACGCACCGATTGAATCGTAGTCAGGATTTCTGTGACCCATGATAAGCACATTGTTTGCTTTAGCCATACAAAGTGAAAGCTGATTTGCAATAACTCTGGCACGTACCTTTGTACGTTTTTGTACGGTCTTTGTGCGTCCGCCGTAAAATTCTGTATTGTGGGTGTTCTTAACTACCACCTGATCTCCGCCTCGCTGAAGCGCAAGATCGAGAGATGCGTGTGCATCGCGGTCCTTGTCGGCAAGGCTTCCCTTAACACGGGATATACCGATAGAAACGGTGACAGGCATACTTCCCTCACCGATCCGCACCTCGCGGATTCGGTCAAGCACATCGAATTTGCGCTCAATGAACTCATCAAGGTAACGTGCTTCAAACAGGAATATGAATTTATCCCGCTCGTATTCCTTAAGAATACCGCCCACAGAATCCGCCCATTCTTTAAGAATAGCCTCAACCTGTGCCGCCGCCGCGCGGTACTTTTCCTGAACGAACTGCATAAGCTCGTCGAGATTATCAATCATAACATAGGCAATGATTGTCTCCTCGTCGGAAAGTCGCTTTGCAAGCTGTTTTAGCTCAGTGCGCTCGTTCCAGACGGTAATAATATAGTTTTTCCCCTGAGAGGTTATTTTGTATCCTTTTATGCGGAATACACGGTCATATGCAACCGCCTCCACACCGTCGGGATAGGTTATGTCATCGGGGGATGCGGATGTATCTTCAAGAATGCGGTCGATTGTAACGTCCGCAACGCTGTCTATATACTTAGCATACAGCACTTCCCTTGGATTTGCGGCACCTGTGAATGCGTTGTTGTACCATATGATCTTTCCCGATTCGTCGCATATAACCACGGGAAGATACAGCTTAAGTATAAAATCAAGCGTAATATTCCCAAGTATGGGTGACAGCTTTTCATCGTCGGGATCAGCCATGCGGAAGCTGAAAAAGCCGTAAAGCTTAAGTGCTGTAAATTCAGCCAAAACAAGGCATACAAGCATAACTCCGCCGACAATAAGGGCGTCAAGCTCGGAAAAATGCATGAGCACGCCGTATAGAGCAAAGAAGAATACAGCAACGATAAGCACTATCATTACTCGCCGCGAAAATACAAGCGGCTTTTTATCATATTTGTTTTTGTGGCTCATTTTGTTTCCTTTCCGTTATCCTGCATTTTGCGGCGCGCTCTGTTTTCACGGAACGTGACGATAACGCCAAGCGCGCACAGAAGTATAATTATGGACGAGGGATTGATAAGTGCAAGAAGCAATGCGGGAATGAGTATAAGCCTGCTCATTCGTCCCATAGACGCTTTCCCTCGAAGTCCCAGCACAACATCGCGTGCGCCGCAGTAAAAAAATCCGGGAGAGAGTATCAGAATAAGATTCTCCGCCGCCATAAGCGGAAGTGACATATTCCGAGAGGTCGCTGTCAGAACAGACACCGCATATGCCAGCAAATACACAGCGGTACTTACAAAGTCAAGCTCGATACGCCATCTTACAGGCTCGCGGAATATTTCAACTGTGGGTCCGTCCTTGGTAATCTTTGCGGATATGCCGACCCTGAGTCCGGCAGGAAAAATGCTATCAACTCCGAAAGCAGATGCAATCACACGCGCCGCAAGCGTAACGAAATATGAAAGCACTATCATTACGGCACCAACACTGCCTATAAGCATAGACTTGGCATAGTACAGAAGCTTCTTTGCATCCACTGCCGCAAGGGTTATATTAGCCTCGTCGGCAAGCTCTTTAAGAAGATTATTGTAATACTCGATTATCGGCTCATATATACTGTCAAGCGCCGCATTGATACTCTCGGCATTGAGTGCACCAAACTGTGAATAAACCGCGGCGGCGAATGCCGCAAGCATCAGAACCGTACCGCAAAATGCCGCAGCAGCTATAGATGCGGAGCGTCCCATTTTCATGCGCAGTGTTAAATAAACAGCCGCCGCCATGATAAGCGGATAAAGCGCGGTCAGCATTACATCAAACGAGCGTGCATACACCACTGCCGCACCGTATGCCGCAAGATTAACAGCCGCAGTGCACAAAAGCCATGGTGCTGAATTTCCGGCATCAAGCAATATAACAATGTTGAGAGCCGCCGCAAGTATACCGCAAAGTAATCCAACCATCCCAAGCGTTCCTGTTGACCATATGAAGCTAAGAATGCAAATCGCCGCTAAAAAGGCGATACGCGCAGGTATTGTAAGGTGTACAGATTCACCGATATTCTTACTATCCATATTACCACCTCACAGTCAGCCAATGGCGACAATACGCCATGTTAATCTATATTATACCACTTATTTTTGAATCTGTCTATATTTTAATGAAAAAAGTTTATATATTTTTGCGTTTTGTGCGCTTTTTTAAACGCAAAAAAGCGAAAACCGGGCAATAATTGCGCCAAATTTCCGCTTCATTCAATTTTTCGGTACTCAGCTTATCCCAAACAGCGTCAGAACAAGCGGTATGGTTATACAAGCTAAAATATTCGATACAAACGCAAGACTTGCTCCTATCTCACAGTTTTCGTCAACAAGTCGGGGGAAAACGATTGTGTTAAGTCCGCACGGCATGGAAACAAGCAATACAGCACAAACAAAAACAGAGTGAAACACCGCATTGTCAAGCAGCGAGAGTGCCGCTCCCGATGCCATAAGTATTCCGCCCACAGTAATCGGTATAACTATAAGGCGCAGGACGCTCAAAGCATAGGAGCGCTTACTTGTAAGGAGTGATGCCAGCTTGAAATCGGACATAACGATACCGGTAAGAAGCATACTTACAGGTCCCATACAGCTGCTTCCCATAGCCGCTATCGAATCTACCACCGACGGAAGCTGTATGCCTGTAATTCCAACCGCGCCTCCAACAAAAAACGCAATCATTGGCGGATTCAGAAGCCGCTTCAGGCTGACCTTGGATTTTGTCAGCATACAGTATGCATATGTATAAATGTAAAATACGGCAGGGAAGGTGAACATCATAAAGTCCATAAGTCCTGCACTTCCGAGAAGCCCCTCAGTCATTGCAAATCCGAAATATCCGTAATTTGCAAGCGTAAGAGAGTATTCATACACTCCCTGCTCATACTTATCCTTGGAAAACAGCTTTCCCACCGCGTGCATACCGAATGCAAGCAGAAGCAATAATACCGTACCTGATATCAAAAGCACATATTTATCTTTCACGTATTCAGCCGTAAACTGTCCGGAAAACGTACTATAACCGTTGCAGGGCAAAAATACGAACACAAGAAGCGACGACAGAATTTTTGAGTGCTCGGACTTCACAATCCCGAATTTTGCAAGCGCATATCCGACAGCAATAAAAGCAAACAGCGTAAATACCTGCGAAAATACTGTATACATACTATATAACCATCCCTTTTCTTGCAGATATAAAGTTTTGTGACGGTTTCCGCTTCGGAAATTCGCATCGTAGATGCGAAAGGCACAAAACTTAATTGTCTGAAAAACGATCCGTTTTTCAGACTTTTCTCCCGATAAATTGGCACTATATCCCATATCTGAGTTTTCAACAAACAAAAGTATACCACAACGCCGCAGAAAAGTCAAGAATATTAAAATGTTTCTCGGATACGCAAATTTTCTCTTTATCCTATTGAATTATTGTGTATATTATGATACAATAAATATATAAAAATAATTTATACTTGGAGGTATTTAACTATGGGACTCATTAAAGCAGGTTTAGGCGCACTGGGCGGAACTCTCGCCGATCAGTGGAAAGAATTTTTCTACTGCGAAGCAATCGATAACGACACCCTGATGGTAAAAGGTCAGAAGGTCATCGGAAATCGCTCCTCAAATACAAAGGCGTCCGACAATATTATCTCAAACGGCTCCGGAATTGCTGTCGCAGACGGACAGTGCATGATCATCGTTGAGCAGGGCAAGATCGTTGAGGTCTGCGCCGAGCCAGGCGAATTCACCTACGATTCCTCAACCGAGCCTACCATTTTTGCCGGGAATCTCGGTGAATCAATCATAAACACATTCAAGCTTATCGGCAAACGCTTTACCTACGGCGGCGACACCGGTAAGGATCAGCGTGTGTATTATTTCAACACCAAGGAAATCCTTGATAACAAATTCGGAACGCAAACGCCTATCACCTTCCGCGTTGTGGATTCGCGAATCAACTTTGACGTTGACGTATCACTTCGCTGCAACGGCGTGTACACCTTCCGCCTTGTTGACCCGTTGAAGTTCTACACCAAGGTAGGCGGCAACGTAACCGAATCCTACAGCAAGGAAACGCTCCGCGATACTATGAAGACCGAGTTTCTCAGTGCTCTCGGTCCGGCACTTGCAAAGCTCTCAAATCTTGAGCTTCGTCCAAATCAAATTCCTGCTCACACAAGCGAGCTTGAGGTATTCCTTAACGAGGAGCTTGCAGGCGAATGGGGCGAGCGCGGAATCGGCGATGTAAAGGTAGCGATCAATCCGCCGAGCCTCACCGACGAGGATCAGCAGATGCTGAAGGATGCGCAGAAAGCGGCTATGTACAGAGACCCCACAATCGCAGGCGCAACGCTGGTTGGTGCGCAGGCTGACGCTATGAGAGCGGCGGCTTCCAACTCTGCCGGAGCTATGACCGGCTTTATGGGTATGGGAATGGCTATGAATCAGGGCGGCGTCAATGCACAGAATCTGTTTGCTATGGGACAACAGCAGACTGCACCTGCATCTGCCGCTGACGGTTGGGAATGTGCCTGCGGTGCTGTCAACAAGGGCAATTTCTGTGCCGAGTGCGGCGCGAAGAAGCCCGAAGCACCCGTGGCTGACGGTTGGAAGTGCTCCTGCGGTGCGCTCAACAAAGGCAAGTTCTGTGCCGAATGCGGCGCAAAGAAGCCTGTGGGTGCTCCGCTCTACAGATGCGATAAATGCGGATTCGAGCCTGCTGACCCCACAAATCCGCCGAAATTCTGCCCCGAATGCGGTGACAGATTCGACGAGAACGACGCAAAATAATGAGTGAGCTTTCAACATACAAATGTCCGTGCTGCGGCGGTACGATTGAATTTGATACCGCGTCGCAAAAGCCGAAATGTCCGTACTGCGACACGGAATTTGAGCTTGATGCGCTAAAGCACTACGACGAAGACCTTAGCATTTCCGGCGAGGACCATATAAATTGGGAGGACAGCTCCACCGATAAATGGACGGAGGGAGATGCCGAGGGGCTTCGCGTGTATGTATGCGACACCTGCGCCGGTGAGATAATCGCCGAGGACACCACCGCCGCATCCAAGTGCCCATACTGCGGCAATCCCATCATTATGAAGGGACAGCTTGCAGGCGACCTTAAGCCGGACCTTGTGATACCCTTTAAGCTTGACAAAAAAGCCGCCAAGGCGGCATATGAGCGTCATATCACAGGGAAACCGCTTCTTCCCAAGGTGTTCAAGGACGAGAATCACATCGACGAGATCAAGGGTATTTATGTCCCGTTCTGGGTATACGATGCAGAAGCGTCGGCAAGCATACGCTACCGCGCCACAAAGACCCGTGCATATACTACCCCCACGCACAACTGCGTGGAAACGAGTCACTTTTCCGTCACTCGCGGCGGAAATGTTGCATTCAGCCACGTACCCGTGGACGGCTCAACAAAAATGGCGGATGACCTTATGGAATCTATCGAGCCTTTCGACTTTTCAGAGGCGGTGGACTTCCGGACCGCGTATCTTTCAGGCTATCTTGCCGACCGCTACGACGTGTCAGCCGAGGACAGCCGAAAGAGAGCCAACGAGCGCATCAAAAAGAGTGCAGAGGACGCTTTCAGAAGCACGGTTTCGGGGTATTCCTCCGTTATGACGGAGCAAAGCTCGGTGAAATGCGATGGCGGCAAAGCAAGATATGTTCTCTACCCTGTTTGGCTTCTGAATACTACCTGGAACGACCAAAAATTCACCTTTGCAATGAACGGTCAGACAGGAAAATTCGTAGGAGACCTGCCGGTGGACAAAAAAGCTTACTTTAGGTATCTGCTTATAGGTGCGGCGGCATCTTCTGCCATAATATTCGCTGTTTTGAACCTGATAAGCATATTATAAGGGGGATTATTATGAAAAAGACATCAGCAATCCTCCTAAGCACTGTTTTTTCGGCGTTTCTGCTCATCTTTCCCATCAGTGCCGACCGAACACTGCCCCTTGTGGTAGACGATGCCGCGCTTTTGTCGGAATATGAGCGTGAAACACTTAACAGTACGCTTGAGGCCACAGCGGAGGAGATTTCGGCGGAAATCGCCATTGTCACCGTGACCGACACATACGGAAAATCCGCCATGGACTATGCGGACGATTTCTATGACGAAAACGGATACGGATACGGAGACGGGGACGACGGTGTGCTTCTGCTCGTTGATATGGGCGAACGTGAATGGTGGATAACCACACACGGCTACTGTGAGGCGGTCTTATCCGACAATGTGCTCTACACCATCGAGAACGCCTTTATAGGTGACCTTTCATCGGCGAATTATTACAACGCATTCGTCACCTTCGCCGCGCTCTGCTCCGACTACATAGAAGCCGCCCAAAACGGCATTATTCTTGAAACCAATGCTCCATATGGCTACGATTACGGCTATGACTACGATTACGGGACAGTCGAGGAAAGATCCTCACCTGCGGATTTCATTCTCCCCTCTGTTATCGCCGGATTTATCGTATCATTTATCATGGTATCCGTGATGAAAAGCGGCATGAAAACCGTGTCAAGTCAAATCAGTGCTTCAAGCTATCTTGTGGACAACAGTCTGCGGCTGACCTCAAGCAGTGACAATTATCTCTACAGCAATGTGACCCGTACACCTAGACAGACCAGCTCACACAGCGGCACTCACCGCGGCGGTGGCGGCAGTCACCGAAGCTCCTCCGGTCGCTCTCACGGCGGCAGAGGCGGCAGATTTTAAGACAGAGGTATATTACACCCCTCGGCTCATTTGCCGAGGGGTGTGTTTTTGTGGCAACGGCGGTATTTTTCTCGTAGGGGAGGGGTTCTCCCTCCCGATTGTATATTTGCGCAGAGCTGCGAAACGGGAGGCGAAACGCCTCCCCTACGCAAATAACGAACCTGTAACTGTATGGGCGGATCCCATACAGCGCCCCTACCGCAGAAAACGATTCCGCCTGTGGGATAAACCCACAGGCGGAATATTTTTGCACACATTTATTCAGTTGTCAGAAATTAAGCCTCACTGTTGTCGTAGGCTACCATGAATACCGCAATACCGTCCTCAAGGCTCTTTGCAAGGAACTCAGCATATGCTGCGCCCCTGTCGGGATTACCTACAAGACCTACACGAGGTGAGTTGCAGAGAACTGTAAGTGCAGTGGAATCCTCGCTGTCTGCGGTGCAACTATAGGTAGCAAGGTTTGTCTGGTTTACAACAACCAATTCTGTTACTTCGTCCTCAGGAGTAATAACTGCTTTGTTGCCCATAGAAACGGAGAGATAGCCGTTTTCGTCGAACGCAGCGGTTACCACCTGACTCCGAAGATCAAGCTCATAGGGGTTAGCAGGGATTTCTGCAAGCGCCTCGACACCATTAGCCGTCTTGTACGCCTCGAGCTTAGCTGTTGCAGCTTCAGCGTTATCGGGATTTACATACCACTGATAGTCAAGGTAATTAAGATTACCGTCGGCGGTAGCATCTTCAATACCGTACTTAGCATAGTCACGGGTTCCCCATGCACCCTTAACAGGGAGAGAATTAAGCCAATGGCTGTTGGAAGCTGCAACCACGGTGTTCTGCTTCAGCGCATCCTCCTCATACACAACATTGTTCTCGTCAACTCTGTATATACGGTTGGAGTTGAGCTCGATGTAAGAGTACACACGCTCAACACGTTCACCTGTCTCAAGCTCTACAATGCCATTAGTAGCAGTCGCATGGGCTCCGCCATACACGTAAAGCTCACCGTATGCTACGGGGAGACCCAACTCGTATGCGGACTTCTT
Source organism: uncultured Clostridia bacterium (assembly GCA_904501985.1). Lineage (GTDB taxonomy): Bacteria > Bacillota > Clostridia > Oscillospirales > CAG-272 > Flemingiibacterium. The sequence continues at coordinate 28,239 of CAJGCT010000008.1, read as the reverse complement.
GCCGTGATTTGTGGGGGTGCCAGCACTGGTAACAACATACTTGTCGTTTGCAGGATCAGCGTCGATCTTTATTCCATCAATATCTTCATAACCATTCCACTTAGCGATGTGACGTGCAAGATATGTAGCATCCACAGATGTTACCTCGCCGTCGCCGTCGATATCAAGGGAATCGGAAATAACTTTTGCAGCATAACCCTTCCAATTTGCAAGGTAACGTGCAAACCATGTAAGGTCAAGGGGAGTAACCTTGTCGTTTCCGTCAACGTCACCGATGATAGCATTGGTCTTTTCAAAACCAAGGTACTCGCCGGAAATGGTTACGGGAGCTGCAATGGTGGTAACGATTCCGATGGATTTAATAGTCTCGCCTGCTTCAAGCTCAACCGTATAAGTAAGCTCAGCACCCTCAGCGGTAACATCAACAGTAGTTCCTTCAACGGTCTTGCCTTCTTCGGTCTGGTCGTCAATAGCTACAGCTACAGATGCAGTACCAGCAGTCGCGGAAGCAACGGTAGCAGTAAAGGTGTATGCACCGGTTCTGTTAGCTACTTTGGAAACATCGTAGGTAACGCCGGCAGTCTCACCCTCAAAAGGAGTTACGGTAACTGAACCGGGTACAACAGAAATATTAAGCTTTTTATCGCCGGAGGTATACCTGGTGGAAATAGTGCCGGTTGCATTATCAGGATTGATTACTTCAGTATTAAAGTTGTTCTCGTAAACAACAACCTTTTCGTCGGACTCGTTGTAGTAGTAAAGAACTACATCGTCAATATCCATTGCCTGAATTTGAGTATTTGAAACACCGCGATTGAGTTGTATGTTGATATTTGTCTGTGCAGATGTGGTTTCGCCTTCCGCAGGAGTAAAGTAATTCTCAACATATTTCCACTCGTTGGTAGGACAAATATACGGGTACGCTGATGTTCCGCTTCCGCTCCAGCCTGCAGTTGCCGCATTATTTTCAGAAGGAATAATGTACCTGTTGGCAAGGCCATCAGTCGTAACAACGCCTGCAACCTGCTCATTAAGCGGGAAATTAACCACCGAATGACGGATTAACATATTACTATCACCGCGAAGCATGTAGCCCAGATAATATGTTCTGCCCGCTACAGGAGCTTCATTGATCGTAATATCAAGGAATCTTTGGTCGTTACCTAAAGCATTACTGCGCTCAGGAATATTGAAATATGGAGTCTGACGCTCAGCTGCGCCGCTGTATACCGCCTTAACTCCGTTTAAGAGATTGGTCTCATCATTGGAGTCGAAAACTTCAGCATAAGCCACCTCCTGGATAAGAGCAAGAGTCACCTGATTCTTAATGTGGATAGCAGTGGGGTTGGGGGCATTGATCTCTTCAGAGGTAACTATGATCTCTTCAAGAGTACCGCCATTAGGCAGCTCGAGAACGTAGTCCTCAAAATCAGTCCAGTCGACGCCGTAAGTCGCAGAATCGTCCAAAACAATAGACTTACCGTCAACTATAGCGGTAACTACAGCATCAAACTTATTGCTGTATGTCATTGCACTGCCAGTCATACTATTGTACCAAGTACTGTATCTTACAAGCATATCGCTGGAAAGCTTGTATTCGCCGGCATAAAGGTAAATATCATCAATATCGTATGAGAACCAAACCGCACCCTCGTCATCGGGAGAGATCGCGACGTACTTGGCGTTGTTGGTGTTGCCACTAACGTCCGCAGTGTTCATAATGCTGAGCTTAGCACCATTTGTGATGGTGAATTTAGAGTCAATTTTACCGTCTTCAAAATCGTAGGTCAGAGTGTCAAACACTGCAACCTTATTATAAAGCTTTGTACCCTCTTCAAGAGTGGAAGGATCAGTAACGAGCTTATAGTCGCCGGCGGCGTCAAGGTAGTAAATACCCTCTTCGCTCTCCACGTAGGTATAAACAGAAAAATTGTCTATATCATAAGGAGTACGCTGAGAATCGTTTGTACCACCGCGCAGTCTAAGGTTAAGAGCACTATTCGCCGCACCTTCTGCAATTTCATACTTCAGCTCATAGTGACTCCAGGTTGTGTTATTAACTAGAGTGGTTGTACCTGATGTGCTGCCAACCCTACCAGAAGTGCAGTTACCGGTAGGTTTCCAATAGGTTCCGTTGCCATTGAGTACATTTGCACCACCGTTCTGGTTTTCAAAACGAAGGTAGTCAAGATTGTTATTACCTGGTACTGTACTTACGGAAAATCTCTGATCAAACGAAATGTAGTAGGTGACTCCACCCTGAGCGGTGCCCAGTGTGAACTTAAGTCCTGCATCACGGGCGTCCTGTCTGTTTCCAACATGCAAATAGTAATTGCCGTTATCTATTCCTGTTACGTTGTTGGCCTCACCAGGGTATGTGACTGTTTCAGGATAGACCATGTCATATTTTATGCTAATGTACTTCGCAGCACTTACTGCGGTTGCCATCATCATCGGAACACTTGACACTGCAAGTGCTGCTGATAACAACAGCGAAATGAGTCTCTTGCTTTTCATAATTACCCTCCTAATTATTTTGCAAATGTTTAAAATGTGCACAAAAAATAAATATGAATTTTCTGCAATTATTATTGTATCACAGTTTCCCTACTATGTCAATAATATTACAAGTTTTTTGTCAAATATTACAAATGGCAGTGAAAAAAGCCTTTTACTTGGAGCACCAAAACGCCGATTTTTGCGCAAATGTTCCAAAACGTGAATTTGGACATTTTTTCACAATGCGAAATATGCCTTTTGGTGCTCCACATAAAAAAACAGCAGAGGAGAAATCCCCTGCCGAAAAAAGCACCTGCAAGTCACTTTTGTGACTCGCAGGTGCACTCTTTTTAGTTTTATCTTATCTCAACGGTAACGCGTTTGCCAACGATATTGGCAGCGGACTTCATAACAAGGCGGATAGCCTTCGCTATCTTGCCGTGTCTGCCGATAACCTTGCCCATATCGTCCTCGGAAACATGAAGCACAAGCTCAACATCGTTTCCATTAACAGTTTCGCTGACCTCCACGCCATCGGGATCGTCAACGATGGCCTTTGCGATATCGGTGAGAACTTTTTTAAGCTCAACCATTTTTATCAGTCAATAGCGCCGCTCTTCTTAAGAAGTGCGCGTACTGTTTCGGTAGGCTGTGCGCCGTTCTTGATCCATGTCTTTGCCTTTTCAGCGTCGATCTTGATCTCAGCAGGCTCGGTCATAGGATTGTAGGTACCGATAACTTCGATAAAACGACCGTCTCTGGGGTAACGGGAATCAGCCGCAACAACGCGGTAGTAGGGGTTCTTCTTTGCGCCAAGTCTTGTAAGTCTGAGTTTAACTGCCATTTTAATTTTCCTCCAAAATATGTTTTGTTTGTTTTTATTTATTGAAATCCGTTAAAACGGGAATTTCATCTTCATTTTTTTGCCGAAGCGCTTACCGCCCGTCATAGACGCAAACTGCTTCATCATCTGCTTCATCTGATCGTACTGCTTCAAGAGCCTGTTAACATCCTCGACCTTCATGCCGCTTCCTGCCGCAATACGTTTTTTGCGTGAAGCGTTTATCATGTCGGGTTTGTCGCGCTCCTCAGGAGTCATTGAAAGTATGATTGCCTCAATTCGGTCAAGCTGACGCTCGTCAACCTTTACATCCTTCAAAGCGTTAGCGTTGACTCCCGGAATCATGCCCATGAGGTTCTCAATGGGTCCCATACCGCGCACCTGCTTGAACTGCTCAAGGAAATCCGTGAGGGTGAAGGTCTGCTGGCGCATCTTGCGCTCAAGCTCCTCCGCCTGCTTCTCGTCAAAGCTCTGCTGAGCCTTTTCGATAAGCGAGAGCACATCTCCCATGCCGAGTATACGGGATGCCATTCGGTCGGGATAGAACGGCTCGATCTGGTCAAGCTTTTCGCCCATACCAACGAATTTGATAGGCTTTCCGGTAACGTGCCGCACAGAAAGTGCCGCACCGCCTCTGGTGTCGCCGTCCATCTTGGTAAGCACCACGCCAGTGATGTCAAGCAGCTCATTGAAGGACTCCGCAACGTTGACGGCATCCTGACCTGTCATTGCATCCACCACGAGAAGTATCTCCGACGGCTCCACGGCAGATTTGATATCGCGAAGCTCATTCATGAGCACCTCGTCGATGTGGAGTCGACCTGCGGTGTCGATAAACACCATATCGTGACCGTGCTTTTTGGCGTGTTCAATGCCTGCCTTGGCGATCTCTACGGGACTCACCTTGTCGCCCATCTGAAAAACGGGAATTTCAAGCTGTCCGCCAACAACTTCAAGCTGTTTTATCGCCGCCGGACGGTATACGTCGCAGGCTACGAGAAGCGGACGTTTGCCCTGCTTTTTGTACATTCCGGCAAGCTTTCCTGCGTGGGTAGTTTTACCCGCGCCCTGCAAACCGGTCATCATAATGACTGTGGGCGGTTTTGAGGAGATACTTAGCTTTGCCTGTGTGCCGCCCATAAGGTTGCACAGCTCCTCATTAACTATTTTCACCACCTGCTGTGCAGGCATGAGGCTTTCAAGAACCTCGGTGCCTACTGCACGCTCGGTAACGGTTTTTATAAAATCCTTTACTACCTTATAGTTGACGTCAGCTTCGAGAAGTGCGAGCTTGACCTCGCGCATACCTGCCTTAACATCATCCTCGGTAAGTTTGCCCTTGCTTTTGAATTTTTTAAAAGCGGCGGACATTTTATCGACTAAGCTATCGAACATTGTGATCCTCCGTATCGGGCTTATATCGTGATTGTTTTTGCTCTTTCTATTATTTCGGAAAGCTCACGGCGCATGGATTCATCGGCGCGGACCGAAAGCTTCTCAAGGCGCGGAACGATATCGCCGAGAGTATTTTCGATAAATCGAAACTTTGCCGCAAGACCAAGCTTTTCCTCATATTCCGTAAGCTGCGATTTCGCCTTGGTAATACCATCGCGCACACCCTGCCTTGTAATTCCCTGTTCCTCGGCTATTTCGGCAAGTGAAAAATCTTCATTATAATAAAGCTCCGCCATATTCCTTTGGCGCTCAGAAAGCAGCTCGCCATAAAAGTCAAGCAGCAGTCCAATCTCAAGGTCTTTCTCATGTGTCGCCACGTTTTTCACTCCTGTAAAGCAAATCACTTTACAAGTATACCACATGATTCTCGGTTTGTCAATAGTTTGAAGCGAATTTTTTTGATTTTTTTTAAAAAGCCCTTGACATCGCTCGAAAAATGTGGTATGATACTTATGTTGTAAACACAGGGGTATAGCTCAGTTGGTAGAGTACTGGTCTCCAAAACCATGGGTCGTGGGTTCGAGTCCTTCTGCCCCTGCCAAAACAGAAACACCGATGCATAGCGTCGGTGTTTTTGTTTTTCACAGCACCATGGACCGATCAGCGCCTGCAACAGCATCGGCTTTTGTAAAATCATGCCTACAGGTACGGATGCCTTATGCTTATAATGTATGTTGACAAACCCCACGTATTATGCTACAATATAATTGCAACGATAAAGCTATACAGGCGGTGATGATACATAACACTTATAAAAGCCGAAAACCTCACATTTTCCTACGGCAGGCATACAATAGTGGAGAACCTCTCGCTCTCTGCATTGGCAGGTCAATGCACCGTGCTTGCCGGCTCAAACGGATCTGGAAAATCCACCGTCCTGTCAATGCTTGCCGGTATCCTCAAGCCGTCGTCCGGTAAAATCACAGCACACGGACGCATTGGATATGTACCTCAGGGCACAGCACTTCTTGAGGATGCAACGGTTGAGGAAAATCTCAACTTTTTTGCTTCCTTAGCAAAAGCATCAGTGCCGCGCGAGCTTCCTTTCTCCGTGGAATCCTACAAAAAGAAGCTTGTATCAACGCTGTCCGGCGGCATGAAAAAGCAGGTCAGTATTGCCTGTGCGGCAATAGGCGATCCGCAGATAATGCTTCTTGATGAGCCGTGTGCCGCGCTTGATATTACGTTTCGGGATGAAATGATCCGTCTTGTTGAAAAATGGAAGCGTGAAGGCAAGACCGTCATCTACGTTGGACACGATCCTGCGGAATTTTACAGTTTCTTTAACACGCTGGTGTTTATCGCGCCAACGCCTCTTATCTGTAAAAAAGAAGCACTTCAAGACACCAATAAAGGCCTCGAAGAATTCACGAAGTTTTATAAAGCGAATCTTGAAAATCTTAAAAGAAAGTGAGCAAAAACATGAAAAACACATTCACACGAATTGGCACTCTCGCCCTTGCCGCAGTATGCTCCGCCGCATTTTCATTCGGCTGTCAGCCTGCTCCCACTCCCCTTGAGGAGGTTGAAGCAGCATTTGAGCAGAGCTTTAACGTATTGGAATCTGCAAGTATGCCTGCATTTGGCGAAAACGGAGGAAGCGTGGAATATAAATTCGACATCGGTCCCCTGCTTACCACCGCTCTCGGCTATGAGCTTGACATCGGCGCATCCATGAAAGCTTATTTAAACGGACAGGACAGCGGCGCACTTAAGCTTGACCTTTTCCTTGACGATATATCCGTGGCAGACGCAGTTCTGCATATTGACGGTGAAGATGCCGTAATCACCTCCGATGAGCTTTTCGGCGACACCGCATACGGTATAAAATTCGACTCATTTATTGATAATTTCGCCGCTTCCGAATTCGGTGATGGCGGTGCTTTCGACTTTGGTATTGATCTTTCTGAGTTTGCGCCCATTTATGAATGGACACAGACCAACTCTGAGACCATCACAAGCTTCAAGGATGATATTCATACGCTTTTCGACACCGTTAAGGCGGATATTTTCGACCTTATGGAAGCACGCGGTGAAATCACCGCCGCAAAGGGTGAGCTTACGCTGAAAGAAGGACTCACCGTAAAGACCACTGACGTAACCTTCGCATACACAGGCGAAACCTTCCTCGAAATGTTTAACGAGATCATCGTTCTTCTGCGCGATCATGAGGACATCCGCACATTCATCGAAACCTACGATGAATTTATGGTAAGCTTCATGAATCTTCTCGACGCACCTCTTGAAATCGCCGATGCAAATACACTTTACACTGATTACACCGAGGCACTTGACGAAGCAATAGATTCCATGTCCGAGCCTGATGAGGAATCCCTTGCAGCTACGGTAAACGCCGTTGTACATATTTCCAAGGATAACGGAGAGGTTATCGGCTTCGACTTTGACATAGCAAGCGGAGAGGACAATATTTCCTACAACTTAGTATGCGGTCCTACCATAGCAAATCCCGAAATCATGCGCATGACCATTTCCGGTATTCCGGAGGAAGCGCAGGCAGACGGTATCGGCAGCGAGATCAAATTCGCATATGACCTTACCGAAGACAGCGATGAACTCTGTACTGCAACATACACCATGACCTCCGATTCCGAAGAGATCGTATCCGGTAACATCAAGTGGGATAAGGTCACCGGCGATTATGACATGGCAATTACAGCCGGGGGTGAGACTATTGAAATCCACGGCTATTTGGAAATGACCGATGAATACACCACCGTATCTTACAAGACTGTTACTGCAGGCGGTCAAACCGTGGATCTCGGCGAAATTTCCTGCACCGTAAGATTCTCCGATGAAATGCCTGAGCCTGCTGAATACAAGGATTTCCTTACCATGACCGAGGATGAGCTTACAGCCTTCGTAAACGAGGTTGTGGCAAGTGCACAGAACATTCTTATGATGCTTATCGCCGGCTGATAAACACATTTACATCCATGTTTAAACGCGACTTAAAGCTGTTTTTTAAGTGTCTTGTCAGCGGAAGCGTTCTCTTAATAATACTGACTGTAATATGCCTTGGAGCGGCGGCGGTTATGTCCGACGCCGACTCCTCCCACAAGCTTATTACCGTCGCAGTGGTAGACAATGAGGATTCGGTGCTGAGCCGAATCCTCATTAACGCTATTATGAACACCGATTACCTTTCAAGACTCCTGATTGCCGAAAAAACAGACGAAACAACCGCAATGCGTATGCTTGCCGACAAAGAAGCCGCCGCAGTATTTATTCTGCCGGATGGATTTCTGGACGATATCTACAGCGGCCGCGAATCCTACGGCAAGGTGTACCTATCCTCTGCCCTGTCGGCTCAGGCAGATATTGTACGCTCGGCAATACACTTTGGCGAAAAACTGCTCATATCAGGTCAAAACGGAGTATTTGCCGCCGCGAATGTTCTTCAAGAAAACCGTATCACAGGGGACAGTTACTCGACCTACATGACACGTATCAACACGAGGATTCTTGCCGAAGCTTTAGCGGCAAATGACCGATATTTTGCAGTTGAGACAATAGACTGCGGCACCGCTACGACAACAGAGGGACACTACATACTGTGCTGGACGGTATTTTTCCTAATCATGATATCGCTCTTTTTTGTACCGCTGTTTCTCACCGACCGCACACACGCACTTCTTGCAAGACTTACAGCACTTGGAGTAACCGATGTTCAGTTCATGGCAACAAAGCTTTTTCTCATGTTTGCGGTGCGGCTGATAATTATTCTTTCGCTTGTACCCTTTGGGGTTGTACAAGCCACAACACCCGGACAAATTATATGCATATTGCTGTGCGCCGCTTTTTTGACTCTTATCTGTGCCTGTCTTTCCATGTGCGTAAGAGACCCTATTTCCGCAGTATTCGTTACCGCCACCAGCGGAATATTCCTCTCCGGAGGACTAATCCCACCAAGGCTTCTTCCCGGCATAATTGTGCGCTTAGCTTCATTCACGCCCTACGGCGCGGCAAAAGCACTTCTTGCTCCGACGTTCCGTGCTCCGCTTGACCTTTCAGGTATAATATGTGCGCTTCTGTATGCCGCTTTCGCAGTGCTTCTTATTTCACACAATTTAAAAACTGTACGGATTGGAGGCGGTGTTGATGATTAGATTTTTCACTATCGCTTCAATGCGCGCCCTGCGCACCGTATATTTTCCGGTACTTATGATTATCCTCGCCGTTACTCTGTATTTTGCTCCCGTCCTCGGCGAAAAGGAGGCTATACCCCCTGCCGGCATATGCGACTATGACGACACCGAACTCTCGCGGCGAGTGGTAAACTATCTGACCCAAAACGGATATACGGTTTTCGATAACGAGGAAGCAATGCGCAAAATGATCTCCGAGGGCAAGCTCAACTGCGGTGCTGTTATAAATGAGGGCTTCGAATCACTCATGTATGCCGATATGGCAGATAATGCAGTCACATTTATAAAATCTCCTCTGACATACTCCGGCGGTATTTACCAAAGCCATATTTCGGCGGCGATATTCGGTGAAATTGCGCCAATAATTGCCGCAGGCGAGCTTTCGGGCACAAATATCACCGAAAAAGATATTTCGGATGAATACAAGCACCTCACAGACACCACCGTGCGATTTTCTCTTGATGTTGAAACCGTGGAATCAAACGAAGCTCCGGCAATAAGCCGTCCTATGACCTATTTACTCACCGCCGCATCGTTTATGATATTTGCTGTGATCATGCATTCGGTATGCAGTGTATTATGGCAGGATTTAAACTCCGCCGCACCCCGTATAGGTATTGACAAGACGATAATTCATCTTATCATCCCTGATATCGCCGTGCGGATTCTTGGTATATCCTTATCGGTCGTCATATCGGCACTAACAGCTCTATGGATTCGGGGTAACAGTCTCATCATAACGCTCCTCCCGTCGATATTTGCGTATACACTGTTTGTCACCGCATTGGCGATAGTGATGTTCGCGGTACTGCGTAAACGCTCATTGGTACAGGTCTTTTCATTTTTTGTACTTATCCTGAGCCTGATATTCTGCCCTATCTACATGGATATATCCGTAATGCTCAGATGGGCTGAAGATTTCCGTGTACTTGCTCCCCCCTATTGGCTTTGGATATGCGCAGATCATCCGCTAAGCCTTATCTGCGCTTTGCCACTGAGTATGCTTTCGCTGCCAGCAGTACGGTTAAGATTCTCGAAATAATCCAAACAAAAAAATGACCCTCGGTTGCCGAATCAACACCGCAACCAAGGGTCATTTCTGTTCACTCTTGATATCTAACATCTTTTGTTATCCTCTCTTTCACTGTATTCCCCCTACCTCATCTGCTGCAGTTACATAAACACCTGAATTTCTCTTTTCTCCACTGGGAGTACTTCTGTTCTTACTTACTTCCGAGGGGGTATAGGGGTCGGAAAAATCTTCAATAAAGGCATCTTTCTGTGATTTGAAATAACCTGTGTCTGCTTTGGAAAAGGTATCACTGTTTCAAGTTATCAACAAATCTATGTTAAGCGTTACACCGCCGTGTTTTATCCTCACCGGTATTTCAAATCGCTCTTGGTATCTTATGCCTTTTTGAAAGCTTCTTACTTGTTCATTGGACTGTCCTCCTTCTCTGTGTCTATATTATATCATATATTTTCAGGTATTTCAATAGGCATTTTGTAAGAACTACACAATTATTTTTTATTTAAAACGCAGAAATTTACAATTTGACGAAACTTTCTCTTTACAAACGTGTATGGATTATGATATAATAGATTTATAGGGTGCTTTTCGGGAGCTTCCCGTTCCTCTATCAATAATATGCTTATATACATATCTCCTCATTTATCCCCCTCGCCCTCTCGCGGCGTGGGGGATATTTATATCCATCTATTCCGAAAAATTCAAAAATCCCTTATAGAATTTTGTCTTAGGGAATGTCAGCAGTACAAAACATATCTTGGCGGACAGGTCCTTGCAGGCATTCACCAGCCGCATCCTGTGATTACAGGTGAAAGGATCATGGCGACACCTGAGGGCAGAAACGCAGGTGCTCCCGTTGCTGTTACGCTTACACCGGAAAGCGGAACCATGCGGAGCGGACCAACAGCGGTACTTGCTTCTGCCTCTAAGATAGACCCCATGCTCGTTCAGTGGAACTACTGCGTCATGGTGAACTATTTTGCATCGGTTTTCAAGGGAAACGAAGGCAAAAAAATATTCAAAACTCTTCTTACGGGATATTTCAAATCAGGCGGACTTCAGCATCAGCCAAACATTTTGGATGTTGAGGAGATGAAGCGCGCACAGCTCGAACCTAAAAAATACCGTGACCTGATCGTCCGTCTCTGGGGCGTTTCAGCGCATTTTGTAGAGCTTCCGCGAGAGCTTCAGGATGAGATGATCGCAAGATTTGCGTGAAATCCGCCGCACTGACGTGCATCGGAGCAAAAAAAGCGAGGGCTGTTGCAAATACAAAAAATGTTTGCAACAGCCCCTTTATATATGGATTCCGCATACTGCAAAAGAATACACTTGCCCTCCAAATTGGTGCTGCCGCATTAAATTCCCATTCATATAACAGTCTTTATCGGCGATAATAATATCAGAGCCGGGCGGAAACGTCAAGGCTCATATCAAACCAGACGTGCTTCGCCCGGCGCATTTGCGTAAAGGTTCCACGAAACATCGCGGGAAACGCGAAGTAAGTCGATAATATAGATATTCTTATTTTTAAGGAGAATTAGTCATGTCAAACAACAAGATAGTTGTACCTGAAGCTAAGGCAGCTCTCGAACAGTTTAAGATGGAGGCAGCAAGCGAAGTCGGTGTAAACCTCAAGCAGGGTTATAACGGTGAACTCACCTCCCGTCAGGCAGGCTCCATCGGCGGTCAGATGGTTAACAATATGAACCCCGTACGAACTATGAGATTTGAACGTCATAACCGAATATCGCAAGGACACAAGATAACCGTCAAGTACGCGTTTTCCCTTACGGTATAAGGCTTTGATGAAATAAAACGTACGGAGGAACAAAAAAATGAAGGACAACAAAACTATTTACGAACAGCTCGGAGGTACATACCGCGAGGAAAACGGCAGCCTCGTTCCCGATGTGGAGCTTCCCGAACAGAAGCCAATCGGCAAATACGGACGGATGCACCTCGACTACCTCAAGCAACATCGTCGCGGAAGGTACTCCGCCCTGCTCGGTGAAGGACGGCTCAATGCCTACCTTGCCGATGTGGACGAACAGGCACACGAAATGCTGACCTCTCTGACGGTAGAGCTTGCCAAGAACCAAGGCATCGATGAACACCTCAAGGTGACCGACCAAATGCGGTGGGTGCAGATGATGAACAATGTCAATTCACAGGCAGAAGAAATCGTACTGAAAGAGATAGTGTTCCCTTGTCAAGCGGAAGAAAAAGCAATCGACGAATTACTGTTCGAGCTTCAAAAAGGCGAGGATAGCGTCACAAACAAAGGTTACATTGAGTTTTCAGACGTTGAAACAGAATTAACAAAAAGCAAGTAACAAAACAACCGCAGGCACATCCAATAGTGGGTGTGCCCGTTTTCGATATAGAACAACTTACTTAACCTCTGTTCCGATGTATTTGCATTTTACAGAATTGACGAAATCAAATGCGAATGCTTTTATAATTTCAGTATCCCTCTCGTCCGCAGCAAAATGAATATATGAGTGCTTCTCATCACCGTGTTTTTCTCTCGTGTAGTAAATATAGTTACCTCGTGGACAACCGAAACCTACGGCTTCCAATTTCGTCAAAGACGTATCTTTAGACCAAGCAATGTCGGAGAAAATTAGTTCAAGGTCGTTGACAGCGTATGGACGAGGTACCTTTTTCATAATACCGCTTATAAGAGGATATTCTACCGTTCCTCTTATATCGAATGTATTTTCACTATAATTGCGTAGACAAACAGCTTCTAATATATTACCTTCTCCATCGTCAGATTTTACATCCTCTCTGTAATTATCGAAAATAGGATATTTTTTGCAAACGCTCAATATTGCGTTCTTATTTCTATTGGAATGTATTTTTCCTTCAAACTCATATTCTATGATAGTACAAGAAATATTCCAAAGGCATTTTTGATACGAGATTTTGTGCTTTTCAATCAATTCTTCGATAGTACATAAAACCTCGTTGGGAGTAATTGCCTTGTCAATACGATAGGTATTTATTACAGTTTTACTCATCAACGATTCACCTCCGTTCATCGATATATCATTCCGACTCCATATCTTCCTTGATAAGAGCCCTCATCATAATTATTCTTTCTGCATAATCGGCATTTTGATATGCTTCGGATGTTTCAAGAGCATCGACCTTCCTTTGCCACTCTAACCGTTCATTAGCGACAATTTTTTCTATTTCTTTTGGTGTCCGTAGAGCAGGATTACTTTTATCAGTATTCAATAAATTATCAAGCTCCACCCCAATCAATTCAAGGCGTACCTTTTCATCATATATGTCGCTAAACGCATTAAAAAGCTCAGGCAAAAGTATATATTCCTTATCATAGTACTTTTGAGAAATCAGCGTATGAAAGCGTTCGTTTTCATCAAGACAGCAAATCTTACTAATAATCTGCTCCGAACCGCCATCTTTTTTCGTAAAGCCTTGTGCAAACAACGCAAATGTATATGTCCAAGCGTTTTTGCCTAATGAGTCGCCATCAGTGCCATATCGTATGTTCAATGGCAAAAATCCGCATTGCTTCAAATCATCCAATGTTGGCTCTTTGCCGTTAATGTAATCATAGTAAGCATAGAGGCTTCGCGTTTCCATAATATCGGGCAGATATTGTGAATAAGGTTCTTGAATAGTACCTACACACAAGATCGCCATATATTTTTCATATGCTTCATAAGGTGGCGACAGCTTTTTTGAAAGCTTCCTTGCCACTTCATCGGTATAATGATCTGTAAATCCGCACTCCTCTATATTCCAAACCGTTTCAGCATACTCATAATTTTTTGAACAAGTTTGAAAAACAATAATATCACCCGGCTTATGCTTCGCTTTTGCGGCTTTAGATTTAGGAATCTTTATGGGTGGTTGCGGAAGCTTTAATTGGCAAAGTAATCTGTCCATAACCTCTAAACGTTTCTTAACGTCAGAAGAAGATCCCGATTCTTCCCATTCCTCAATACCCGTATGCGCTTCAAGTAAAGAAATGGCTTTGTCTCTGATTTCATCGGATAAAATTCCGTGTTTCCATTGCCAATCGGCAAGCGCGAACCAAAAATCAGCACAATCATTATCCAAGGCATCGCTATTCACAATATCGGCATATTCCTTCAAAATCAGTCTTGTGCCTTCTTCAACACTTACGAACGGATATATTTCATTACACATATCGCGCACGTCACTTGATGTATCGTTAGAATATAGTGCTGTACCCCAAGATCCCATTCTCTCACCTCAAAACTGTGTTTTTATTATAGTTTGCTTCGTTCAAAACGAGATTGCATCCTACATTACGTCATCCGAAAAATATTGTTTATATTCCGGCTCGGATTTTAGATTTTGCATTAAATCTTTTTCTGTATCAAAAATGGATTTACCCAAATCGCCCCTAAAAGGCTCCCACATAGCGGGTAAAGCATTGTTGTTGCTACGAATGTACTGCCATTCTTCTTCATCATACTGATAGATTGCTTCAAGCTGATATGTTAAGTATCCCTTTGGATTCTTCAAAATTACATACCGCATAGATTTGTCTTTTGAATATATTACTCGTATTACCTCATCACTAAAAGCATCTAAATCCTTATCATATAGCGATTCAACAATATTTTCCCAAGCAGGCATAGACGAAGGAATATCATTGGCTTTTGGGGATTTCTTTGAAATGATTTTTTTGAGTTTGCTCCAAAAACTGTTTTTTACTTTTGTAACAGTTTTTATAAACGGTTTTGCATCGGGAAGCGGCTCGTCCAATACCCACGGCAGCTTAATTCCGTAAACCGAGATAACAAAGTATTCGTCCTTTTGCTCGTTGGGAATATAGTTGTCATCTATTACGATGTTCAAAAACAGCTCGCCGTCTTGCAAATCAATTTCGTATTTATCATATTCCAACACCTTACCGCTAACAGTATAAGCGACAAAATAATAGTCAACCGTATAATCAGATGCATCCGATGCGGATTCATCGGGGCGTGAAATATCTACGCCAAGTTCAGAAAAGAAAGCCTTGAGCTTAGGCAACGCCGTTTCAGCTTGCGCATAAAAATTACGGCAAGCGGGGCAATCGCAAAGGGAGTGTTCACGATAATATTCAATTGTTTTATCTACGTCAACATCCATTTTGCAATCTTGCTTTTCAACAATCATTCTTAATTATCCCCCGGATATTCTATGTTTATTTCCGTATTAGCATCAGCAATCTCAATCCACCATCTGTCAATTGACCATTCCTTTCCATCGCAGGCAAAGGTGTAGGTTTTACTTTGAGGTATTGCGCCATTAACCACTATTTCCACATTGGAATATTTATATCCCCACACATAAGTTTCATCACTAAAATAGTTAAATAGTATAAACTGCTCGCTATCGCCATTCAAGATCATTGTATCCGGCGCAACAAGACTTACCTCTTCTGTATCTCCCGAATAATGATAGAATCCTTTTTCGTTGGTTACAAAATGCGCCTGAACAAGCGTGTCTTCCTCTGAAACGAAAAGCATGTATACCTCATCGTCTATGTTAAACTTGTCTATCACATTTTTGGATGTTAGTCGTCGTTGATCATCTAATGTTGCATCTGCCGCTATTTTCAAAGCTTTTTCAGGGGTGTCTTGCCAACCGTCGCCGATATAGCAGGATGATAACGTAAGTAGCATTAACAAAAATGTTACTATCATTGAAATCGTCTTTTTCATTTTTCCTCCAATTAGTTAAAAATCCAACAAAGCAAAATAACAGCTAACGAAAGAATGGCTGCGCCAATGCCTAATAACAAATCCCAAGTAAAGCGATCTTTACCTAAAAAATGCTTTTTGTATCCATATTTTGCTTTCATAGTATATCGGATTACATCCCCAAAAGTGTCTTTGCAAATCTTTTGTGTCGATGCTCGCTCTGCCTTTTTTAAGATTTTCAATATGTGACTTTCTATTTTTGACAGTATTTTTTCTTCCGCATAAGCAATTCGTCGAGGTTCTTCGCCTATATGCGCCCTCTCGACCTTTTTAAGAACAAAGGCATAATCACGGCAACACTCCCGAGGCAACCCCGATTTTTCATCGGGCGTTACTGTAATGACAAGCGCATGATATTTGTTCCTTTCGTATTTGTATTTTTGATTTTCCTTTTTGCGATCGTGTGCTTTTTCTATGGAATTGAATATAGCACCGGTTCCCGTAGCCCCCAAACGTTCGCCAACTTTCGACTCAAAATATCGCTTGGATAGCAATAATTTCAATCCTTTATTTGAAAGTTCAGGAGTATATTTATCAATTAAGGCTTGTGCCTTTTCTTTTAATTCCTTCATCTGAAATCCCTATTGTCAATTATTCTCTATAAAATCCTTGATTACCTTTGCCAACTCGCCTTTTTCGTAAATAATAAAATCGTCAAGCTCGCGCATTACGTTAAGTCCTTCTTCCTTGTAATCGCGCTCAGCATTTCTACGAGAGCAGAAAAAGACAATGCGATTACATTCTCTATTCGGCGCGTTATCACGAAAAAGACCGAGAATAAGCTCTTTCATTCCGTCAACCGTTAAGCATTCATCGGCATTAGTTTCTTTGAGTTCGGTATCTTGCGAATCATCGCTTTCGTCATAAGATACCTCCTCCGCATCCTTGGAGTCAGGCAGACAAAGAAACAACTTTTTCTCCTCATCAAAGAAAAATGGCTCGGTGAAATCAAGTAATATGTCCTTGTATACGAAATATCCGCCTATATCGTAATCCTCACTCCATTTTATATACTCCACGGGAAGCTCATTTTCCTTTATCGCGGTGTACGGAGCGTTATCTATATGCGGTTCTCTGAGCCACGTGTACTTATGTGGAAAGTCCTTTTGATAACGTGATTTCTTGTATTTTATGTAATCAAACGGCGTTGAAAGCAATTTGAACAACAAATACAGCAGAAAGAACGGCAAAAATATAATAAACGCAACGATGCAAAACACAACGAGTAACTTTTCTGCAATACTGTCTTTGATTTTCATAAACATACCATCTTTTCATATAAACTTGAATCACTTGTTTTTCTTTTGATCTAATATAAATCCAAGGAATATTTGTGCAAGCGACCATATAAGTGCTATGGCGATCGGCGCAAGCCCCCAAAAGTTATGCCGTTCAAAGAGCAATATACCGCCCCATATAAATAAAGCCAAGTTTCCAAGCATAGAAATCGTTGCAATAATAATTGCCAATGCTCTGTATTTTTTTGAGCTTGCCTTTTCTTCTGGAACGATATACATCATAAGCTCTATGTATACTTCAAAGAATATTTCAAATAACAATTCCATATTCTTACACCGTTTACTTTCTATCCACTTCCGCGCGGTCAAAACGGAGCTTGAGGTGGAACTGCTTTTGATGCGGAACACATATTTCAAGCAAAATATCAAGCTCGTATTTGCCGCCCTTTTCGGTTAGCTGATCTGCAAGCCACCACACCTTGTTTTTCTCGGAAGGTTCAAGAATTGTAAGATCAACGCTGTCGGGTAGCATTTTATAATTAAAAAATCGAATCTCTTTCACACGAAAATCGTATAGCGCACCTTTGGCATCAATTTTCAAGGAAAGCATGTTCCGATCATACTTGTTTTTCTCAGCTGTGTACTTGTTATAATCAAACGGAAACTCGTATATTTCTGCGCCGATGATACACGCATCGTGAAGTCCTGCTTCCCAATACCAATCGGGCGGATTTTCGGGATATTCCGTATAAAATTCTCTGCCTTTTGCCATATGTAGCCTCTAATCCCAATATTCCTTAATGTTCTTTTTGTAATATGCTTTCAATAGTTTAGCGGTTTTTCTGTTGCTGACAATGCAACCTTCCACAAAAAACGGTGCTTTCTTATGCTTTGGATATATCACCTCATATACGGGAAAGCCTCTGCCTTTTCCGCCGAACCAACCGCCCATCTTTCTGATAGAGCGTATTTCTTTCCAAGTAATGATCTCTTTCATACCAAGACAGTAAACGATGGTCAATTTATCATCCTCGAAAATGTATATCACGGGTGATATGACGATCCCGAAAACCGGTGCGGCAGCCAAAGCAAAGCCCACAATAGAAAGAGCAATATCAGCATCTTCGCTATCCGTCAGAAAGAAAATCGCCAAGCTAATGAATATAAGAAATAATACGAAAAAGAAAATCAAGTGTGTGTTAAATGTAACTTTTCGTTCTTTTTTCACGCCCATTCCTCCTATGACAAAATCTCAATTGCCGCCTCCAAGAAATTGTTTCGTTCTTCTTGAGTAAACTACCGTTCCATAGGTGTCTTCTTCGTTGAAATCACCTCTACCCCAAATGGTAGTACCATCCTCAAGCTCTATGCGTGAACGCTTCATTTGGTTGTAAACCGTGATTTCGCCGGTGTAAACAACGTAGTCCTTCTTGATATAATCCGTCCATCCCGGAATGACACCCAAAGCCAAAATCACCACAGCCAAGCAAACGGTAATGCTCCAAATAACAATATCTGTTATAATATTGTCTTTGTTGCGCTGCTTTCTCCGCTTGTTTTTGCGTTCAATTTTCTCTAATTGTTTTTTCGCGTTCTCGTCATTTTGCGCTTTTTCTTTAAGTTTTCGTAGGCGCTGTCGTTCCTTGGGATTTTTCATCGTCAATGATATGTAAAGCCAAAAGCAGAAGGCAATCATCAATCCAAGAAACAATATCGAAAAAATGATGCTATGCACCAATACTCGGTAGTCGGATATTGGTATTCCATTAAATGTATTCATTTTTGTGTTGCCTCCTTGGTTATATTGTTTTTTTTGACATTACACCCTTTTCGTTTTCTCTCTACCAATTGCAAAATCAATGATGTTGTACCCATTACTGAACAAAAACAGCCAAACGAACCGAGTATAAGACTAAATCCAAGATTTTCTACAAGCACACCTTCTTTAGCATCTTCAAAAAGCAGTATAATATCTCTATCGGTTTTAATTTCCCAAATATATTCAGAGGAAGGATGTAAGAGCATATCAAGTTGCTCACCGCCGTCAAGCTGATCCAAAGAATCTTGAATAGTTGCGTTAAAATACGCACTATCCATATAAAGCGATTCACGATCTCTGAAACATATTTCTATTTCGTTTAGCGAGCCTTTGGGAGAATGATGCATTATATATGAATCGAATGTGGCACTTACCGATACTGCCTCACTTTTATCAATTAATCTACCTTCGTGCCATGTAACGAAAACAAAAACAGTACATAATATAATTCCGCCAATAATAAAGAGAAGACAAGCTCCTATTGGAATGTCAACTATCCACGAGCGTTTGGTTCTTATTTTCTTTTTCTTCTTTTTGCGCATCTTTTTACTCATCTAAACATCTCCATAGTGATCATCAGACTTTGCTATTGTAATAATTCCACAGTTTTGCAAGTGAGTGGTTTGCACTTCTTAATTTTTCAAGTGATACGGAAAAATAATCTCCATAGGATTTTTCGGTAAAGCCCATCATTTTCAAGCGTAAGTAATTGCAATAAAAATCGTGTTCTTGTTCAGATATAGGCAAGATGTTTTGAATTTGATTGCTTGCATATTTTCCTACAAAACCCGTTGTTATTACACGATCCATTCCTCGCATAAATCCCAAAACGTAATACTCACCGTCTGCAAGCTCAATATATGATACCATCATATTTTCGTCAAGCAACAGTTGCGATACTCTTGAAAAATCCTCGGTGTTGTAAACGGATACCGCAGAATGAAGGTCATCACCTTGGCGCTCAAGATTGATAAAATACCTTCCGTCAGAAGAAAAGCAAAATCCATCGTCTTGTGCGCCGTCCACCTTGGAATAGCGGAACTTTTTTATTAGAGATAAGGTTTCAAGAGAATATACGGCAAGCCTGCCTTCGGTTGTTTTGACGACGAAAATATCACCGTTTAGCGAAAATGCAGACGTGTACGCATACGGTAGATCTTTGAATTTCGCAATTTCCGTTCCTACGCTATCGTAAACGTATACCGTTTGCCCGGTACAACCGATAGCATATTTATCGTTCTTTATGTAGCTACAAAATTTTCTCATATACAATCACCGCTAAAATAATTTTATCAATTCAACAACCGCCGCGATGCTTAGTACCCACATTGTTATGACGACAAGCCACCAAAGAACCGTTACGAATTTGTTTGATTTAACGTCACGGCAGTGCACGATATTCAAAGAATAAAATGCAAAAGCAAAACAGCCAAATATTATCTCCGACATAAGCACTACAGCTTTGTTTAACGTCGAGCAGACAAAGCCTTCGTCAAATTCAAACGGTTCAATCGGTGTTTCCGGTCCCCAAATCAAGAAACCAATGCAAAATACGAATACCAATGCCCAAGCGATATAGAAACAAATTCCGTGAATCGTCATTTTGCCTCGATATGCTTTTTTGTTATCATTATGACCGCCAAAGGGATCGGATTGCCAAATTAAGAGCTTTTGTAGTTTACTGTTCTTGATGTTTATATGTCGCTTAAAAAGCATTTCGTGATGATAAGCGGAATTAAGCCTTGAAAGGATAATGCCGCCAATCATTATAAAACCGACAATTATATAATACCACATTTCACTTATGCCTCAAGACTCTCCTTATCAAGCAAAAATTCCTTTACGCCCATCATTACGTATCCCTTTTCATCTCGGCGCGGCTTCATACTCTTTTCCACAACGATGATCTTCTTGAAGGAGTCCATCGTCTTATCAAAGGACGCGGTTTCTTGCTCGTACTTCGCTTGGTCGGGAATCGCATACGCCGATTGGATATAGTATTTTTTGCTTCCGAGGGTTGCAATAAAGTCGATTTCAAGCTGACTGCGGTTTTCTTTTCCTTCAGCATCTCTCTCTCGAACCTCTACGATTCCAACGTCCACTTGGTATCCTCTGTAACGCAGCTCATTATAGAGGATATTTTCCATTATATGAGTGCCCTCGATCTGTCTGAATTTCAGACGAGCATTTCGAAGTCCAATATCCTCAAAATAGATTTTGTAAGGAGTGCCGATATATTTTCTGCCTTTTACGTTGTATCGCTTTACGCGCGTAAGCATAAAGGCATCCTCCATATGACCGATATATCGGTCAACAGTCGCATCGCATATATTGCCTCCGCGCACGGTGTTCATTGTATTGGAAATGTTTCGAGGATTGGTCAAGGTGGATATGCCCGAAGCGATCACGTCAAGCACCTCTCCGAGAGTCACGTCGTCCTGCAAACTGTAGCGGTTCTTGATGTCGCGCAAATAAAGGTTTTGCATTTGAGAGATTAGATAATTGGTTTTCTGTTCCTCGGTCGCCATCAGCGTAACAGCGGGTAGACCACCGTAGATGGAATAATCGTCAAACGCTTCGCTCTTGTCGCCGCCCTTGAACGCATAATACTCGGAGAATGAAAGAGGGAGAACATGAACCTCGTCGCCTCTGCCCTCAAACTCGGTCAGAATATCCTTTGACAAGAATTTTGAATTACTGCCGGTTACGTAAACATCAAGATTGCTCTTGCGAAGAAAACCATTGAGAACCGACTCAAATGCGCCGAGCTTTTGCACCTCGTCAAGCAGAATATAGTGCATATTCTTATCGGCTATCTGCGGTTGTAGCCAATGCAAGAATTTGGTGGGATCGACCTTTCTATCCTCACGCTCATTATCAAGGATAATGGGATCTTCTCCGATTTTAATCAAATCGTCGGCAGAGTCGAACGCGAAGCGGATGATGTGATCCTCCGCAATACCTTCCGCAATCAAGTGATTATAAAACAAAGTATTGAGCAAATAGGATTTTCCGCATCTGCGAATACCGGTAATTACTTTAATAAAACCGTTGTGTTTTCTAACGATAAGCCTGTTCAGATATACGTCTCTTTTTATCTCCATAACGACCTCCATCTAATATTTTTGCCGCAACGGCACTTTTATTAGATACATTATACACCAATCGCTCAAAAAACGCAATAGGTTCATCTAATATTTTTGCCGCAGGTGGCAAAAATATTAGATGGAACAAAGCTTGACTTCAAAAATTAGAGCCACATCCGATAAACACTCGCCCCAAAGCTACTCTGCTTCCGTTCCATCAGTTCGGGCGGTATCTTGCTTAAATATTGCCTTCCGAGCGACGAGCTACCGAGATATGCGCCGATATTTGTAACGGGCAAGATCACCCATTCGCTCTGCTCCTGCTTGTTTGCAATATAGAACTCGGCAAGCGTGGTCAGCACCTTCATCGGCACATCCTTCGGCTTAAATAACGCCAAACGCTTTGTTTGTTTTGCTGTAAGTATCACCGCCTCGCGCCGCAAAGAGCCAAGCTCCAAGGCATCGGCAATCGCGCTGTCAAAGGAGAGTAGCCACTCGGCATTGGTGTTCGACGAGAAAAGCGGTACTTGATACTGCTTGACCTTGTTCTCCCAAGCCGCATCCCATTCCTTCGTTCTCTCCGCCAAGCAATGCAACCGCTTATTCACGCTCCCCGTATTATTACGGATAAACTCGGCAAGCGCGTGAACGTGGCGGTAATACCACCCTGCGCCGTCCTCGGTGACAAGCTCGGGAAATTCCTCGTGATACTCTGAAAAATCGGTACTGTACTGCCATTCCTTCGTAGGAGTGGCTTTTTTGTTGCTCGGCAGACTACACCACGCACAAAGAGCGCGGCGAGCATAGTCGATACGCTCGTAAGGATCACCGTCCTTCAAAGAGCCGTCGGAGTTATGAAAGAGATACCCACGGGCGAGGACGGTAAAGATACGCGTCAGCCCCGAAAAGTCCTTGATCATATCCGAGGTGAACCTACCGAGAAAAGATGTGTCCTTCCTATCGTTCACGGCATAGGTCGGTGTACCGATATATGCTTTATATTCTTTCCATTCATTCGTCATATCGGTTTACCTCTTTAATGCGTATTTTTCAACGTATTCCCACAGCACATCCCATAGGAATGACCTCTTATTGAGAGCAACAACGTACTTGACCGCCTCACTCGGATTGCATATCTTTTTGACCAAATCCAAGCACCTTGAGGCAACGGCATCCCGATAATCCACCCCAAACTCCTTATTGATGAACGCATCCATAAGTGCGACCATCTCGGGCGTATCGTTTTCAAAACGCAGCCTTGCGCGGTCTTGCGTGATATTCTCGTTATCGGTATCAATTATCAAGTCACCAAGCAGGCGATAGCCGCCGCAACGGAAATCGGCAAACAGATCGTAATAAGGGATAAACTCATCTTCGGGCAGATATTTATGCAAAAAGAGCGTTCTTTGTTCTTCGGGCATAAATTGCCACCCTTCCTCACGGATAGCACGGCGAATATCACTTACGCGGTCGGCAGGGAGATTGACGAACAGAGCGTAAAGCTCATCAACATCGTATTTGTTTTCCTCGTCACGAAGATAGAAAATGCGGTTGATGCCATTCTTTTTAGATTGAGCCTTCGGGAGATGCGCACTCGCGCGGATACGGCGCAGACAACTCTCGTATGTGTCCGTGAGTGCTTTGATACGCTCAAGGATAGCGGGATTTAGCTTATCCTCCCAACCTTGCTCCATCGCAAAGGTAAATAGTTCTTGCGCTTTGGCAGGCTTGCGCTTTGCCTTCGGTGTGTGCTTTTTGAGCATATAGGCATAATACGGCAGCTTCTCCAAATTGGAGCTGACGGCATCCCAATCCGTCTTGGCAAAATACTCCTTGAAGCGTTCCTCAAAGGTCGGCTCATACCACGCACGGCGTTCCTCAGACTCGTCGAGAATACGCTTATACTTCAAGAAATTACTGCGCTTGATATTCTTCGTTCCGAGATATTCCGACAGATCGGGCTTGATACCGCTTTTTGCGGAGTCGATCTCAAGCCCCGTAAGGATAGCAAGCGTTTCGGTTTCCTGTCTGCATCTCTCCTTCGTTTCAGCATCGGCGTTCTCGTCGTATGCGATGATACTGCGGTCAAGTGCCGCATTGGAGATCTGACCGACACGAGAGGAAAAGGTGTTCTTGATCGCTTGGAAACGTGCGCGCCAATTGTTCGCGTTCTGTATCTGCGGTGTCGCGGAAGGTATTTTTAATAACGGCAGATTGTAGTTGTTGTCAAAATCGTTTTTGTCGGTATCGTAATTTTGGAACACACAATCGTTCAGTATCGGCTCGGCAATGGTTTTCACCATATCACCGTCATAGTCAGCACCGCCCAAGCGTTCTGCGATAAGCGAGGTACTGCCAACCATTACGACGTCGGTAAGATGCGAAAGGTATCTGTCGCGCATATATCCTACCTTCTCGATGGGCTTAACCATTGCTTCTTCGTTCCTTGCTATGTGCGGATTGCGAAGCAAGGTATAACGCTCTTGTTTGGCATATACCGCGCCCGGAGCGTAAAAATCCGCAGTTCCCGAAAAGGACTCATCAAGCAACGTGCGACAAAGCTTTACCGCATCGGGAGATACCATTCTGTATGGCATTATCAAGTTGAGTAAGAACTGCATCAGGTCGCCCGAAAGATAGCGGTTATCTCCCTCTATCAAGAGCTTTCCTACGGCATAATTTTTGAGTACGTTTTCCGCCAACGCATCAAGCTCACTTGTAAAATATGCTTCGTGTATAAATAACGGATTCTTTTTGAGTATCTGCGCCATACGGTAGTTCTTACTCTTTTTGCGAAAGCTCCAACGCTCCGCCCGAGAGATAAAATACCGCTGACGGAAATAGTCGTTGGCGCAAAGGTCGTAATATCTCTGCTCGGTAGCCTTGGTCAGCCACTCCCGTTCTTCTTCTGCCGGACTATGCTCCCATCCGAGAGGAAGATCGTCGGGGCGAAACAGCTCGGTTTTCATTGATACCGTATTCAAGAACTGATAATTCAGCTCGGTGTATTCCTCGGGAGCATCCTTGGATATACCCGTCACGTACAGCGCGTGACCGTATTTCTCGCATACGCGCAGATATTTATACCAATGGTATCCGCTTTCCTCAAGCCATCCAAAGCCCTTTAGCTGACTTTTCGTTAATATTAGGTGAACTTCATTGATTGGGTGTTCGTTGCCCCAAACGTCCTTGATGCTTTGTATGCCGACACCCGTGAGCAACGTGCGAAAATCGACCTCGTGAACCATTCCCTTGATATAGGGCATACGGATCTGATACGAATGGTGAATGTGCCTGCCGCAAAGCTGTGTGTCGATATATTTTGAAAATTCCTTGGAAATAAGACCTTCACCGTCAAACTCGGTAATGGATATTCTGTCCGTTGTTTCTATGCGCTCATATTTACGGACGTTGCCTTCTCCCGTAACATCCTTAACGGTGATGACCTTGGCGTGTGGCTTCGCATCAGTCGGATTATCAATCACGACGATGCTATGTTCATTCCATAGGAAAGGCGTTTCAATTCTCGTTCCGCTTGAAAACATCAAGCCGTTATATGCGTAGAGCTTGGAGAGCTGACATTCGCGTATTCTCATATCAAGCGTCATACGGGAGTGAACGGCAGAATACATATCCTCGCGGATAAAGGCAAGGCGAGCGTTGCGGCTCATACTTGCGGAACGCTCAAAGGCTACGTAGTTCTGCTGCCCCTTACCGAAGTCGAGCTTAATGCCTTGACCGCGAAACATCGACTCGGCTTTCTTCTGTCGCAAAGCCACCTTGGGATTGGTATCATCGCGGTCAAATATTCCTTTGAAATCAACGTATGCGATAACGTCGTATAAATCTTCAATAACGGCATCCTCGGTCGGTGCGGTATATTGATAATTATGGATCGCGCACATTGCTTGATAAAATATGGCGTTATCCGCTTGATAGGTTTCACCGCCGCGAATGACGGTGCTTTCGGTTTCACGCTTGTTCAGAGCAACCGTATATCTATCGGGAAAACGCTCGTTGATCTTCGCATAAGCGAGGATTGCCTGCGCTGACAATAGCGGTATTCTGTATCGTATTTCGGGCATTATCTCACCTCCCGTCGGTAATCGTTACTAACAGTATATCATAAAATTGTGAACTTTTCAAGAGGTTTGTAAAATGAATACTACCCACATAATCCACCCGAAACACCGCCCCTTTGAGCCAAAGTCAAGGGGGCGGTACGTTTACCCTCGCAAGAATTTACACGCGCGTAAAGGCAAGAAAAGCCCCCGAAAACAAGGGAATGTACGCCCCATATACGCCCCTAAATGTCTACACCGAGGACGTAGAAAGATAGGAGTGGTATTATGAATACTACCCCCATAATGTAGTGTCGGCAATCAAAAATTCACTCTCTCCGAGCGCGGGAGAGTGTTTTTGTTTGCAAATAATTTTACAGCCATAAGGCAGAAAGGAGATTCAAAAATGAATGAATCTAAACCCCAATTGCCCAAAGATTTGGGCGAGCTTATAGGCATCTACGATACGCCTTATGCGTTAAACAACGGATGTCTGAGCATAGAGCGAGTAACGAAATCGGGAGTCTATTATACCCGACTTTGCAACTTTGCTCCCAAAATCGTCAGCGAGGTCACGGTGGATGACGGAGCCGAGCTGACACGCAAATACCTCATCGGCGGCAAAGACGATAGCGGTCGGGAGCTTCCCTTGGTAGAGGTGGCTGCCACGGAGCTTGAAAAGATGGAATGGATGCTGAACCATTGGGATGCTTCACTTGACCTTGACGTCGTTCCGCAGGTGCAACGCCACGTGCGCCGAGCCATCAAAAGCACGGCGATCTATGCAAGCAAGAAGTCCGTGTTTGCTCATACGGGATGGAAGAAGATAGACGGCAAGTATTTCTTTCTTCTGCCCGGTAATGAGAAATACGACGTGGAGCTGAAAGGCTCGTTGCAGAGCTACCGCGCGGCAACCACGTTCAATGAAGAAGATCTCGCGTACCTTTCGGGATTTTTATATTCCGATTTTATTCCTCACGAGGTCAGCTTTCCGTGCTTGTCGCTTGTGTTTCTCACACCGCTGAATGAGTTTTTACGCAGAGTCGGTCACGAGCCGAAATTCATCCTATTACTTCTCGGAAGGACGGGCAGTATGAAAAGTACAGTGGCAGCTCTGTTCCTCTCCTTCTTCGGTAACTTCTCCAACACCGATTTGCCGATGAGCTTTCGGGATACCGCCAACAGCATTATTCACTCGTCCTTTGCGCTCAAGGACGTGCTGACTTGCATTGACGATTACCACCCGACAGGCAGAAAAGAAAGTGATGCTATGAAAGCCACGATGCAAGTCTTGGCAAGAGGATACGGCGACAAGGCAGCTCGCAATCGTCTGACCGCTGATATTCAGCTACGTGAAACAAGACCGCCGCAGGGGAACGCAATCGTAACGGCAGAGTTTGCTCCCGACATTGGTGAGAGTGGTACGGCTCGTTTGTTCTGCGTGGAGATGAAGCCCGGCGAGCTTGACTTGCCATCACTCACGATGATTCAAGAGCAAGCGCACAGCGGTATGCTGATGAGATGTATGTTCGCATATACCGAATGGTTGCGGAAGGTATATCTTGCCGACAGCGAGAGCGAAGAAAAATTCCTTGCCGCGCTCAAAGTAAAATACGAGCGTTACCGAGCCGAGTGGAGAGCTAAGCTCCGACAGAAAGAAATTAAATATCACGACCGACTTCCCGATACGCTTGCGTGTCTTGAGGTCGGTTTTTGTTTTCTGCTGTCCTTCCTCTGTCAGCACGGGATGCTCAAGGCTGACAACGCCGAGGACGTTGAGAACAAGCTCACAGAGATATTGCTTGACCTTGCCGACAAGCAATCCGAAGCCGTTGAACAAGACAAGCCCACGCACATTTTCATTCGTAAATTTCTTGCGATGGTGGAGTGCGGTCAAGGCTCACTCATCCCTGCGGACGATTGCAATATTGTTCTTCCTTCAAGCTGTTTCGGTTACGAGGACGAGAAGTATTATTACCTTTTCTTTGAAGCCACGCACAAGGCTGTAAAGAAATTCTGCGAGGATCAGGGCGAGGGATTTTCTATCTCGTCAAAGTTACTTGGCAAGGCACTTGCAGAAGAGGGCTTCATCAATACCGACACAGGCGAGAACACACGCTCGATGCGGTTTGGTTCAAAATCCAAGCGCGTTCTTCTGCTCTATAAGGAGAGCGCAAATAAAATTATGAGTGTGTGAAAAAAAGGCGTGGGAGGCGTTACAACCGTCACAAATTGCTTTGCGAGTTTGCAACGCAAACTCGGGCAAGGTCGAACAAAACAAACGGTAC
>CAJGCT010000007.1 GCA_904501985.1 uncultured Clostridia bacterium | reverse complement strand
TAGCTGTATTGATAGCATCACAAACAAGGTCTGTGTTGAGAGATTCAAGAAGAGTTTTACCAACGAGGATTTCGCCTGCCATAGCAGCAGAGTGAGTCATACCGGAGCAGCCGCAGGTTTCAACGAGAGCTTCCTCGATGATACCTTCCTTAACGTTAAGGGTGAGCTTGCACATACCCTGCTGAGGTGCGCACCAACCGATACCGTGAGAAAGACCGGAAATGTCCTTGATTTCGTAAGCCTTGACCCATCTGCCCTCTTCGGGAATGGGAGCGGGACCGTGCTTCGGACCCTTGGCTACACAACACATCTGTTCAACTTCGTGAGTATAGTTCATGTTTTTATCTCCTTTGTTTTAATATTTCATATTATTTACAATACCGCGCTGTATATACACAGCATAGCATTTATGTAAAT
Source organism: uncultured Clostridia bacterium (assembly GCA_904501985.1). Classification (GTDB taxonomy): domain Bacteria; phylum Bacillota; class Clostridia; order Oscillospirales; family CAG-272; genus Flemingiibacterium. The sequence goes on along the minus strand of CAJGCT010000007.1, from coordinate 49,953 downwards.
TACTTAATGATCTCGCCGTAAACTTCGCCGAATGCGCAGGCAGCGTTAGCCTCATCGGTGTCGATGTGCATAGCAGCCGCGAACTTGGGGCTTACACGGCAAACAACGTCGCCGAATACGGTGGTGCGGTCAGCGCTGTCGATCTTAACGGATACGACCTGCTTGTCCTCAACGCCGAACTTAGCGGCATCCTCGGGAGTGATGTGGATGTGACGCTTAGCAACGATAACGCCCTCAGTGATTTCAACCTCACCTGCAGGACCTACGAGCTTGCAGCCTGCGCTGCCTGCAACATCGCCGCTCTCGCGAACAGGAGCGTTCACACCGAGTGTTCTTGCATCAGTGAAGGAAACTTCAACCTGAGTTGCGGGACGAGCAGGACCGAGGATGATAACGTTTGCGATGGACTTCTTAGGTCCAACGAGGGTTACGCGCTCTTCGCAAGCGAACTGACCGGGCTGGGAAAGATCCTTCTTGTGAGTAAGGGTTGCACCCTTGCCGAAAAGCACTTCAATGTGCTCAGCAGAGAGATGCACGTGTCTTGCAGAGGTTTCAACAAGTACCTTGTTTTCCATGGTTTTATATCCTTTCAAAAATAAAATTTATATTTGCAAAATGCCATATATGAATAGTATACCACAAATTTCCGCAAAAGTAAATAATAAAAAGGTGGATTTTTGTAAAAACTAAAGACGTATTTCTATGAAAAACAGCGAAAGGAAGTCATATGAACATGAATGCAAGCGAAAAAAAGGAAAAGGACAGTAATGTAGGCAGTGCAGACGCGGCGGAGACTATAGAAAAAACAGGCAGCGTTGTTACGGGAGACGGAAAAGGTGCTGTACAGTGTCTTACCATAATCGGGCAGATAGAAGGTCACTATCTTTTGGGGGAGAGCGCAAAAACCACAAAATACGAGCATATTATACCGCTTCTATGTCAAGTGGAGGAGAGTCGTGAGATCGGCGGACTGCTGATACTGCTTAACACCGTCGGCGGTGATGTGGAAGCAGGGCTCGCAATAGCCGAGCTTATTGCAGGGATGAAAAAGCCGACGGCATCCATAGTCCTCGGCGGCGGTCATTCTATTGGTGTTCCGCTAGCGGTGTCTGCAAAACGCTCGTTTATAGTTCCCAGTGCCACTATGACGATTCACCCCGTGCGCACAAACGGACTTGTTGTTGGGGTTCAGCAGAGCTTTGAAAATCTTCGCCGTATGCAGGAGCGCATTACGGATTTTGTGTGCCGCAGCAGTAAAATTACGGAGGAGCGCTTCACCGAGCTTATGATGCGTACCGATGAGATCGCCACCGATGTGGGATCAATCATTGACGGCGAGGAAGCGGTAAAATTGGGACTTATAGACGAGGTTGGCGGACTTGCCGCGGCACTTGGCGCACTTCATTCCATGATGGAATAATCATACGAAACGTATGCTTTCAGTCCCCCACAACCGGTGTTGTGGGGATTGATTTGTTGCAGCTTCAGCGAAGGAATACAGCACCATAAAATGAAGATTTGCAGGTCAAATCAGCCGTCAATTTTACACTGTTACCTATCACTTTCAAAAAATTCCGTACACTTGCGTGTACGGAATTTTTTGGCACCCCCTGCGGGAATCGAACCCACAACTAGCCCTTAGGAGGGGCTTGTTATATCCATTTAACTAAGGGAGCATATCGACCTATATATTTTACCACACCGTCCCGCTTTTGTCAAGAGGGACGGTGCGGTTTTTAACGGTTATCGCATTTATCGTCGGTGCCTTTCGACGGCGTATAAGGCACACAATCAGCCTCGCCGCAGAAGCTTCATAACGCCTTTCAGAATGGGGCGCGCATTAAACGCGAATATCGCCGCTGTGCCCACAATCTGTACGGCGATCCAATAGGGAAGCTCATATATCATAAACAGCGTTTGTGTGCCTATAATCAGCGTGTTTACTGTAAGCTTTACGGTGTGAAGATCAAAGCAGATGAATTTTCTTGTGTTGATAGCGCGGATTATGAACACCACAAAGTATGATGCAAATGTGGCAAGTGCCGCGCCGTTAGCACCCAGAGGGGTAGGGATCAGCATAAGATTCAGTAAAATGTTTATCACCGCACCGATCATAGAGGTAACAAATGAATGCACGCTTTTCTTGTCTACAAGATACACGCTTCCCATAAACGTTACAAGACTTGAAAATACCGTTGCCGATATAAGGAGCGGCATATACTGCCATGCGGTGTAGTAGCTGTCGTCAAACAGAACAATGGCAAACAGCTTCGAGAGGGCAATGAGGACCGCCGCCGAAATGTACAGCATTCCTTGGAAGCTGTCGAAAACCGTGCCGAAAAAGACCTCGTGATTCTTTTTTGATTCCGCATCTCGCTCAGTTACGGCTGAGAATTGCCATGCCTCAATGAAGATACCCGAAAGCAGTATCAGCATTGTCGGAATTTTGAATGCCGCCGCGTACAGTCCGTTTATGTCGCTTCCAATGAAGCCTTTTATCATGTAACGGTCGGATACATTGGTGATCCACCAAAAGATAGTTGTGGGAATCATGGGAATGCTGAATTTCAGCATTCCTGCGGCAATAGTGCGGTTGAAATGCTTAAAGCTCAGGGAAAATTCTTTTCGGATGGCTATGATTATTACCGCGGAAAGTACCGCATCTGCTATAACAACACTGAGCACATATCCGAGAAGTCCGATGTCAAGCACCACAAGGAAGATAATATTCAAAACAACGGTGAGCGCAGTGGCGATAATACCCTGAAGAGCAAAGAATGCCGTCATTCCGCAGGCGCGCACATACTGTGCAAGCATGGCGTGCAGGTTTGCTGTGAATGCGTACAGTATGATAAGCCACATATATCCTTCAAAATAGCCTATCATGTTAAGGAGAGGGAAAAGTGCGGCAAAAATCAGCAGTCCCGCAAAATTCACGTACATTCCCGTGGTCAGCACACTGCGCCTGTCAATATCACGGTCAAGTGTAAAGCGGAATACCGCATCGCATATACCTAGTGCCATGATGGGCATAAGAAGATTGGCACTCTGGGTTATAATGTCCGCTGTGCTGTATTCTGAGGTGGAAAGACAGGCTGTATACAGCGGAAGAAGCAAAAACACAAGCAGCTTTGAGCCGAATGTGCCAACGGCAAGGATTGCCGTGTTATTTATAAGCTTTTTATATTTATCCATAGTTATTGGTGCAGCATTCGCTGTCAAAACTTCCTTTCTATGCCGCGAAAAGGGCAAAAACGGTGTGAGAGTGTATTTTACTTAAAGAAGCGGCGCAAACAGCTTGAGAATACTCATTACAAGCCCGTGTTTGCCGCGCATTTTTTTGTATACCGCCGGAGTTACTTCCTCGGATACCTTGAGAGTTTCCAAAAAGTCGTTTTTTGCATCAAGGACCGCAGGAGTTTCATACATCAGTGCCGCACATTCGAAGTGCAGATACAAACTGCGGTAATCAAAGTTTATAGAGCCTACCGCCGCGATACGGTCATCGCTGACCGTTACCTTTGAGTGTATGAAGCCGGGCGTGTACTCGTATATCTTTACGCCTGCATCAAGCAAAACGCCGTAAAATGACCGAGTAACCATCTGAACATACCACTTGTCCGGTATATGGGGCGTTATGATACGCACGTCGATTCCGCTTTTTGCGGCAAAGCAAAGGGCGGTAAGAAGCTCGTTATCGGGGATGAGGTACGGGGTCATTATATAGATATAATCCTCGGCCTTGTTTATCATGTTGAAGTAAACAAGCTCACCCACACATTCGCCGTCAAGAGGCGTATCCGCGTAAGGCTGAACGTAACCGCAGACAGGCGATTTCGGAATCATAAACTCACCGGGGGTCTGGCGGTACAGGAATCTGTCGATGTACGGGTCTTTTGGATTTGACAAATACCAATGGTCAAGGAACATCATGGTGAAGCTTTTTACGGCATCGCCGCGGAGCATTACGGAAGCATCCTTCCAATGACCGAAGCGGTCGTATGCATTGATATATTCATCGGCAAGATTTATTCCTCCCGTAAATGCCGTGTGACCGTCGATTACCACGATTTTCCTGTGGTCACGGTTGTTTTGTATGACACTTGCAAGTGGAATAAACGGGTTAAAGACCATTACCTTTATGCCGAGATTTTCCAGCTTTTTGTCGTAGTTTTTCGGCAGGGTACTCATACAGCCCATGCCGTCCCATATGAGTCTGACCTCAACGCCCTCTCTTACCTTGGCTATGAGAAGCTTTAAGACAGAGTCCCACATTATGCCTTCCTGGATAATAAAATATTCGAGAAAAATAAACCTTTTAGCTTTTTGTATTTCTTCTTTGAGATATTGAAATTTTGCTTCCCCTGATGGCAGGTATATTATCTCCGTGTTTTTATACACGGGGAAAGACGCCTTTTTTGCAAGGTATGAAACGTGGGCGGCAATGGTTTTGCTTTTTAGTAAGATTTCGTCGGTTACGGAAGTATTCTGCATAAGATACGGTGTGACAGCATTTTTAGCCTTCGCAGCTTTTTTCTTAAAAAAGTATGTTGTGGACTGAAGTGATGCCGCAAGATACATAAGTCCGCCGAACAGCGGAAATGTAAGGATTATAACCGCCCATGTAAGCTTATATGCAGGATTTTTATTTTGATTTATAATAAGTATTACAGCAAACATACTGATAACCGTAAGACCCAGATATATGGGGATGGCGTAACTGCTGAGCATTACTACCATTACAATGAAGGCGATTATTTGCAGTACAGCAAAAAAAGCAGTGATTATGAGTCTGCCGGTAAAGTTTTTCAAATATTTTTTATGCAATAAGAGCGCCTCCCCTCATGAAAAAATAACCTAACATATATTATACCATGTTTTGCACGTTTTTTCAATAGATTTTAATAGAAACCTGTAACTTTGGCAAAAAATGTTGAAAATAGTCTTGACAAATCGTGAGCGGTGTGTTAAAATGAATTAACGCAATAAAAGCGTTAGATAAAGCTGTGACCGGAAAACGGCAATGCCGTGACGGTGTTACAAGACCACAGAGAGCTGCCGGTGGGTGAGAGGCGCGGTCTGACGGATACCGAATATTACTTTCCGAGAGCTGCGTCCCGAAATTTAAGTAGGCGGCGACGGTGAGCACCGTTATATGCGGCGGGTATCGGCTTTTGCCTGTACCTATGGAGGTCTTCCCCGTGAGAGGGAGATAAACAGAGGTGGTAACACGGGAAATCTCGTCCTCTGCAGTAAAAAACTGCGGAAGGGCGTTTTATTTTTGCTTCTTCCGACAAGTGAAAGGAGTTTTTCTTATGTTTGCAAAAATTCTGATGATCGTGATATTTTTCGCGATAACCGTGGCGATTGGCGTTTACTGCCGTAAAAAAGCCACTGATGTTAACGGCTTTGTCCTCGGTGGTCGCGAGGTAGGTCCTTGGCTTACCGCGTTTGCATACGGAACATCGTATTTCTCCGCTGTTGTGTTTGTGGGATATGCGGGACAGTTCGGATGGAAATACGGTATGGCGGCAACCTGGATCGGTATAGGCAATGCTATTATCGGAAGCTTGCTTGCTTGGGTGATCCTCGGCAGACGTACCCGCGTTATGACTCATCATCTCGGTGCTAAGACAATGCCGGAGTTTTTCGAGAGGCGCTTTGGCTCAAAGGGTCTTAAAATAGCAGCGGCACTTATTACATTTGTTTTTCTTATCCCCTATACCGCATCTGTATACAACGGACTTTCAAGACTTTTCGGTATGGCGTTTGCTATTCCCTATGAGGTGTGCGTTGTTGTAATGGCGGTGCTCACAGGCGTGTATGTAATTCTCGGCGGCTACATGGCAACGGCTCTCAATGATTTTATTCAGGGTATTATAATGCTTTTTGGAATCATAGCCGTAATTACCTCCGTGCTTGCAGGGCAGGGTGGTTTTACCGAGGCTGTCATAAAGCTTTCCGGTATTACCGATTCCACCGTGCCCGAGGGAATGCACGGCGCGTTTACGTCAATGTTCGGTCCTGACCCCATGAATCTTTTCGGTGTGGTTATACTTACATCCCTTGGTACATGGGGACTTCCTCAGATGGTTCAGAAATTCTACGCCATAAAATCCGAGAAGGCTATAAACAAGGGAACAATTATATCCACCGTATTTGCGATTGTAGTATCCGGCGGATGCTACTTCCTCGGCGGATTCGGCAGACTTTTCGGAATCGACACCACTGCTGCCGGAGAACCTATCTACGACTCGGTTATACCCAATATGCTGTCAACGCTTTCGGACGTGCTTATCGGTATCGTTATAGTGCTTGTGCTGTCGGCGTCTATGTCAACGCTTTCAAGCCTTGTGCTTACATCCAGCTCCACCATTACCCTTGATCTCATAAAAGGCAACATTTCGAAAAATATGACCGAGAAGAAGCAGCTTTTGTCCATTCGCATATTTATCGCCATATTTATTGTTATATCCGCGCTCATCGCTATCTTCCAATACAATTCCGCAAGCACATTTATAGCACAGCTCATGGGAATATCCTGGGGTGCGCTCGCCGGAGCATTCCTTGCACCGTTCATGTACGGTCTCTACATAAAGCGTATCACCGTATCTTCCGTGTGGGTAAGCTTTGTTATCGGTGTTGGACTTACCGTGTCCAATATGTTCCTTAAGTTTATTGCATCCCCCATCAATGCCGGTGCAATCGCCATGGTGCTTGGACTTATAGCAGTACCGCTTGTGAGCCTTGTTACGCCGAAGCCGAAAAAGGTTGATGTGGATTCCATCTTCTCCTGCTACGACAAGGAAGTTGTTGTTCAGAAGAAGATAGCTATAAGCGACAACGAGGATAAGTAAGATTTATATTTCACATAGGCAACACCGCCGCAGTTTATGCGGCGGTGTTTTTGGTATACACAACAAAAGGAACACTCCGCTCGGAGTGTTCCTTTTTGTATAGCTTTGTTATGCTGAAACTTTTTTCGATTTGGTTTTCCTCTGTACGAACTGCCATACGACCACAAGTGCAACAAGCGAGATACCGATTATATCGGTGATGCCGCTTGGGTCGATAAGAAGCAGACCGCCTGCCGCAGCGAGGATTCGCTGAACGGGGTTCATGTGACTGAATATGTATCCTTCAAGTGCCGCAGATACGCCGAAAATGCCAATGAGGGAAGTAATAATTATCATTATTACCTGCATAGGTCCCTCAACATTGATAAACAGCATGACAGGGTTAAGTGCGAATGCGTAAGGTACGATAAATGCCGCAATTGCAAGCTTTGTCGATGTGACTGCGGTTTTTATGGGATTTGACTGTGCTATGGCAGAGCCGGCATATGCCGCAAGTGCCACAGGGGGAGTCAGATCCGCTACGATACCGAAGTAGAACACGAAGAAGTGTGCCGCTACGGCAGGAACTCCCATACGCACGAGAATAGGTGCACAGGTTGCCGCCATGATGCAATAGTTTGCGGTGGTGGGAACGCCCATCCCAAGTACAATACAGCATATCATGGTGAGGAACAGGGCGATTATTACCTGATTTCCTGCAAGTGCAACGATTCCGTTGATAAGCGTGTTAGCAAGACCTGTTGCGGTGATAGTGCCTGCAATAATACCTGCGATACCGCAAGCTGCGGCAACGGATATTGTACCCTGTGCTCCGGCAGCCAACGCTTCAAGCATACGCTTTGGAGTCATTCGAGTATCTTTATTAAAGAAGCTTACGACTATCGCCGCGATTATAGCGATAGCGGCAGATGTCTGAATGGTACGGGTGCTTGTACCTACAAGATATATGAGCAGTCCCAATGGCAGAAGCAGATAAATCTGCTTTATAAGAGGCTTCCAATCCGGAATCTCGGCTTTTGTAAGACCGCGCAGACCGTATTTTTTAGCTTCTAAATGTACGGCAATGAATACGCCTGCAAAGTAGAGTACAGCGGGGAGTATCGCCTTGACGATAATACTGCTGTAGCCGACAGCCAGATTCTCTGCCATAAGGAATGCCGCCGCACCCATGATGGGAGGCATTATCTGACCGCCTGTGGAAGCCGAAGCTTCTGCTGCCGCTGCAAATTCCGGCTTGTAACCGGTTCTTTTCATAAGCGGAATAGTGATAGAGCCGCTTCCCACCGTGTTTGCAACGGATGAGCCGGATACCATGCCTTCGAGGGCGCTTGCAACTACGGCAACCTTTGCAGGACCGCCGGAAAAGCCGCCAACAACTACGTTTGCCGCTTTAATAAAGAAATCGGCAATTCCCGTGCGCTCAAGGAACGCTCCGAATATAATGAATACAACAATAAACTTTGAACAAGCGTTGATAGGCGTTGAAAGTATGCCTTCCTTTGAATAGAAAATGGTGCTTACAAGCTTGCTGAGACGTCTGCCGAAATCGGGATTTGACAGTCCCCAGAAAAGGGCATAGACAACAAATGCGCCTGCTACTATAAGAATAGGAAGTCCAACGCATCTGCGGCAAAGCTCGGCGATTGCTAATATTCCCACGATTCCTATTGCTATCTGAAGCGGTGTTATCATGGAGCCTTGTCCGATGATGGATTTGGCGTTAAATGTAAAGTATAAGAAAGCACCTGTGCCTGCAAGCATAAAAAGAATGTCGTACCAAGGCATATGATTTACCTTTTGTACGCCTTTTTTTGCCGGGAATATCATGTATCCCATAAGAACAATGAGAGCCACAAAGGAGGTCAAACGAACTTCTTCAAGAAATGTTGCAAAAAGGGTAACATAGATGCAGAAAAGCGAAAACGCCGCTAAAATGCCGGTTACAGCCCACTTAGGTGCGCCTTCCCAAATGCGCACATTGGACTCGCGGTCGAATTTTTTCATTACCGCATCCACATTTGCGGCAACTTCTTCCTCAGTAAGCTCGGTGTCCGCGGAGCTTACCGTTTCGCAAACAGTTTCTGCGCTTTCACTATGCGGAGTCTTTTTTGACATACAATTCTCCTTTCAATGAATATTATTCGGTGAATAATAATTTCCGCTGCCGACTGTGCCGGCAGCGGAACGTAGTTAGTTATTACGCAAAACTCCGGATTACTTGGATTCCACAGTTACGCCCTTTTCTGCAAAGTAGCGTGCCGCACCTGCATGGAAGGGAGCGGTCATACCGCTTGTAGCATTCTCAATGCTGAGTTCAGCACCCTTAGCGTGCTCTGCAGTAATAGCCTCGGTGTTGTCGAAGATAGCCTTTGTTACCTGATATACGGTCTCCTCGTCAGCATCTGCGGAAACGATCATTGTAGCCTTTACAGTGATGGTGTCAACATCCTCTTCCTGACCCTCGTAGGTGCCTGCAGGAATGGTGTAAACAGTGTAGTAAGGGCAGCTTGCCATAATAGCATCAGCAGTATCGCCGTCGATCGGAACAAGGTATGCGTCAGCGGTTGTCATAAGTTCAACAACTGCAGGGGTGGGCGCGCCGGCAACAATGAACGCTGCGTCGATCTTACCGTCCTTGAGGCTCTCAACAGAGTCGTTGAAGCTCTGATACTGTGCCTTGATGTCGTTTTCGGTAAGGCCTGCCGCACCGAGAACGTCGATTGCGTTGAAGTAAACGCCGGAAGCGGGAGCACCGATGGAAACTGCCTTGCCTGCAAGGTCAGCAACGCTCTTGATGTTCTCGTCCATGGTGATAAGCTGAACAGCCTCGGCATAGAGACCGCCGATAACACGGAAGCTTTCTACTTTGCCTTCATCAGCGAAGGTGTTGGTGCCGTTCCAAGCGTAAGCCATAACGTCAGACTGAACGGTGCCGAGCTGATAGTCGCCGGCAGCGATGCCCTGGATGTTAGCCTTAGAACCGTCGGTGGAAACTGCAACACAGCCAACGCCGGCATTCTTTTCAACATACTGACCGAGAATAGCGCCGAACTGATAATATGTACCGCCGGTGCCGCCTGTACCCATGGTGAGCTTTGTGCCGCCGCAGGAAGCAAGTCCGAGAACGAGCACAAGTGCAAGTGCAACTACTGCAAAAATTTTCTTGTTCATAATGAACCTCCTTAAATTATGATGTAATTCGTTAAAGTAAATGGATATAACATTACTGTCTTATATTATACACTATATTTCGGAATTTTGCAAGATGATTTTCAAAAAAAATCAAAATTTTTTTGAAAAATATTGCTTTTAACCTAAAAACGCAGAAAAATCAAGGCGTTCGGCGCACTGCAAATGCAGGAATTTTCAAAAAAATTGCAAAATGAGTCGGGTTGAGGCTTTTTGTGCAGACAAAGCACATATACGCTATTGCCGTGAAAATGGACAGCTATCCGGCAGGTGAGTGGCTTGCTCCTCCTGCCTTGCAATATAGTTTTCTCGCTTTCATACACAAAAAGGAAGCCGCAATGGCTTCCTTTAACGCTATTTTTTATGAGCTTCGATTCCACATATTCGAATCCCAGACGTGCTATTGTGTCCGCAAAGCGTCGCCCTTGATGCTCTCGCCGCTTCCGAATTTATCGGCGGCATCGGCGGTAACTGCTTTATTATCCGTAACCGTTCACCTTTGTCATTTTCGCATTCCGTCAAGGAAGATTCCGAAGCTGTACTTGAAATTCGCAACTGCTTCTTCCCGAGGAAGCTTTCGTCCCACTGCATCTGCGTTGTAGCCGCGGCAGAAGCACCAGATGGAATAGCTTAAAACATCGCAGTCCACATTTTTTATAAGACCGTTGTCCACTGCAAAGATCAGCAGTTTTTTTATTTCACTCCGCCACCATTCATAATTGTCTTTTGAGATGGAGTCGTTTCTGAATACATAATCGTTAAACTGCATCTTATTGTCGTATGACATAATGAGCGTGTCCGCAACAATGTCTGCCGCCTGTGTGAAAAAGTCCTTTTTAGGGTCGAACTTGGTAATGCTTTCGCGTATTTTTAAGATAGTGTCCCTATATACGATCTCAAGTACCTCGTCGATATTGTGAAATCGGTTGTAAAATACGCGGTTGGTTATGTCAAGCTCTTTCAGGATTTTTCTGACCGTTATTGAGGAGGCACCGTGAGCCGTTACCATAAATGCGGCGGTGTCTATTATTCTCTTTGACATATCGTCGGATATAAGAGTGACGGTTTTTTCTGCCATTGGCGCCTCCTTATAACGGTTTTATCCGGAATCATAATTTTTCGAAATGCCTGCATTTGCGTAGGTACAATACATATTTATTATATCATACGGACAGCGGCGTTGTCAAGCTTTTTGCGTTTTAGGTCTAACATCTGTTTGTAACACTGAATCGGTGTCATGCCTTCGGTGCGACACTGCTCAAACAGGGGATGGTTATTCTATTTATATCACCTGTTACAACGCAAAATCGGCAGAGATGCTACATCTCTGCCGATTTTATAAGTGTTTTTTGGAAAAGTTAAACTTAAATTACTTAAGTTCAACAGTTGCGCCAGCCTCAGTAAGCTTAGCCTTGATGTCCTCAGCCTCTTCCTTGGATGCGCCTTCCTTGAGGGTCTTGGGAGCGCCCTCAACCATGTCCTTAGCGTCCTTAAGACCAAGACCGGTGAGCTCACGAACAACCTTGATAACTGCGAGCTTGTTAGCACCTGCAGAAGCAAGTACAACGTCGAAGTCGGTCTTCTCCTCAGCTGCAGCAGCAGCGGGAGCAGCAGCGCCGCCAGCAACTGCTACGGGAGCAGCGGAAACGCCGAATTCTTCCTCAAGAGCCTTAACGAGGTCTGCGAGTTCGAGAATAGTAAGAGTTTTGATTTCTTCAAGAATGTTTGTAATCTTTTCGGTAGCCATTTTAAGTAACCTCCAATTATAATAAAATTTTTGTGCGGCGTGTAATATTACGCCATGGCGATGCTGCTATGCAGCTTACGCCTCTGTGGGAGCCTCTGCTCCGCCGTCCTTGTCGATCTTTGCCTGAAGTACATAAGCAAGACCGTAGAGGGATTTCTGAAGAGAACCGAGCATCTTGCCAACCAGCATGGGCTTCGGCGGGATAGCTGCGAGTTCTTCAACGCCCTTAACATCCAGCACGTTGCCTTCAACGAAGCCGCCCTTGAGTTCAAAGGACTCAATCTTATCAGCGTATTCCTTGAGGATCTTTGCGGGAGCAATGGGATCTTCGCCGGCAACTGCAATAGCAGTCATGCCTTCGAGAACCTTCTTGAGGTCGCCGTAACCTGCTTCTTCACAAGCTCTTCCGGTGATGGAGTTCTTGTAAACACTGTAGGATACGCCTGCCTTGCGGAGTGCTGCGCGAAGTGCGGTGTCGTCTGCAACGGTGATACCGGAGTAGTTAACGATAACGCCTGCGGGAGCAGCCTTGATCTTGTCGGTCAGGTCAACAACCATCTGCTTTTTTGCATTTAAAATCTTCTCACTTGCCATGATTTTCACCTCCCGGGTAAAAATAAAAAATCCTTCGTGCGAACCAATGACGCAACGAGGGACTTCACAAATGCAGAAATATATCTTTATTTATAAAGTGTTTCCTCGGCAGGAAGGTTTCCCTGTTTACAGAGCAGTAAGAGCGAAGCTCATCTGCTGAAACCTGCGGTCTTTGGATTCAACTTTGATATTATAGCATACATTTTCCGGAATGTCAATAGTTTTTTTGAAAAAAGTTGAATTATTTTTGGAAATCAAATTTAAAGTGCCATTAAACCACACATCAAAGCGAAACACTGCCGTGTTTGTCGAAAATTATATGGAACATGTGTATAATTGACAAGCAAATAAAAATAGTGTATAATGTATTAAGTGAAATTTCAGGGGAGAAGGAGAGAATAAAATGGCAGATTGGCTGCACCGTGAGCGTATGCTCCTTGGCGACGCGGCGGTGGAAAAACTCACCCACAAAAAAGTGATGATTTTCGGTATTGGCGGTGTCGGAAGCTATACACTTGAAGCTGTAGTGCGTGCAGGCGTTGGCAACGTGGTGCTTGTGGACAGCGATACCGTGTCCGAGACCAATATAAACCGCCAGCTTATCGCGGATACCAAAACTGTGGGTCGACTTAAAACCGAAGTAGCGGAGGAACGCTGTAAGCTGATAAATCCGAATATTGAGGTTTCTCGCTTCGATATATTTGCGCTGCCCGATAACATTCCCGATTTAATAGAAAAGGCATCCCCAGATTACATCGTGGATGCCATTGATACCGTAAGCGCAAAGCTTGCTATAATTAAGGAAGCAAAAGAGCGCGGGATTCCCGTGATATCATCCATGGGCACGGGCTCAAAGCTTGACCCCACACGCTTTAAGATAGTTGATATCACAAAGACCCATACCTGTCCCCTTGCCAAGGTCATGCGCATAAAGCTCCGTGAAATGGGGATTGCACACTGCGATGTGCTGTTTTCCGATGAGCTGCCAATAAAGGCAAGCTCTGCAAGCGAGCTTGAAGGGCAAACGACACGTCATATTCCGGGATCGGTTTCTTTTGTACCGTCTGCGGCAGGACTAATAATCGGTGGCTTTGTAATACGCAAGCTGTGCGGAATCTGAGGTCAACTCAGAATCACAGCACCGCCGTAATCGGTGAGCTTGCCGCCAAGACATACGGTTCTGTATCCGAAGCCCGATAAAAAACGCTCTATTTTGTCACAGTCCGGATGTGTGCGAAGATTTCCGAAAAAGTATACCGTTGGAGCTGTTTCATGCAGGGAACAGCAGGAATAAGGCTCATGCACGAATGATGCGCCGCCGATAAAGCCGTAATCGCATCCGGAAAGTTCTATATGACCGGGAGAGATCCTAAGGACCCGTATGCCGTGGGATTCAAGCACTTTTGCCATGCCCTCGTCGGCGGTGACTGCGGCGCGTGCCCCCCTCAGCGCAAGTGTCGAACAGCGTGCATAGCCTTGTTTTACATTAACCGGCATAAGCCCGTTTTCTTCCGCCGTACTGCGTACAGTGGGTGAGAGACTTGCAAGGCGCGCGAACAAATACCGCCCCACAGGCAGTGCGTTGAATGCTGTGTCATCAGGATAAGCTCCGAAGGGTGTTTCCGGAGCTTTTTTCATCCTCTCGCTTATATTTTTCGGCAGAAGCTTTGCATATTCGGCGTTGACAATATGGGTTGTACCATCGCTGAAAATAAGTGTGTCAGCGTGAGTCTGTACGGTTTTGGAAAGTCTATTTTCAGGTGGAAGCGGAATCGGCGTAAAGTCATACCGACAAAGCTCGTCTGCATATATATTAAAGCCGGGCCTGCCGATTAAAATATAAGGCATGATTTTCTCCCTCCTTGGGAAGTATAGATACAGAAAAAGCCCGTGCTCAGCACAGGCTTCTTCGATTACATTAACTCAGACCGCTCTGGTTACTTTACCGGAACGCAGGCAGCGGGAGCAAACGTTAACGGTCTTAGGAGCGCCGTTTACGATTGCCTTAACACGTCTGATGTTGGGCTTCCAAGTTCTGTTGGTCTTGCGGTTGGAATGTGATACTGCAAGTCCGAACTGTACTGCTTTTCCGCAGATGCTGCACTTTGCCATGATAATTACCTCCGTATTTAAGCCGCCATGTTTCATAGCATGGCGATGCTGATTCATAACTAACAACGGATATTATATCACATTATTTTGCAAATTGCAATAGCCTTTTGAAAAGTTTTTTAAAAAAATTCCGTTTTTTCAAGTTTTGCCGTACCGGGAAAGCGAAAAAAAGCGGCTTTTGTTAAAACGTTACAAAAAAATGACTGCATGTGAAAAATATTTTTTTATAACACAAGTGAAAAATTTGTCATTTCCCCTTGAAATATGCAAAAAAATGTAGTAATATATTACTGATATGCATTTTAGTGATGTAAATTATTGAAAGGAGTCATTTATCATGACACTTAAACTTAATGACAGATATATTTCGGAGTTTCTTGCCGCTGAGGACATGAAAGGAATTGAGCCTGCGGTGAAGTGCGCTATGGCACAGGTGAAAAACAAAAACGGACTTGGAAACGACTTCCTCGGCTGGGTCGACCTTCCCGTTGACTACGATAAGGAAGAATTTGCACGCATCAAAGCGGCGGCAGCAAAGATTCAGAAGACCTGCGACATTCTTGTGGTTATCGGTATCGGCGGCTCCTATCTCGGTGCCCGTGCCGCTATAGAGTTTGTGAAATCTCCCATGTACAACGAGAAAAAGAAGGATACTCCCTCTGTATACTTTGCAGGCAACAACATTTGCTCCTCTGCGCTTGCTGAGCTTATCGAGCTTTGCGAGGGTAAGGATGTTTGCGTAAACGTTATTTCAAAGTCCGGCACCACTACCGAGCCGGCTGTGGCATTCAGAATCTTCCGTGAGCTTCTTGAAAAGAAGTACGGCGAGGATGGCGCACGTGAGCGTATTTTCGTTACCACCGACAAGGCACGCGGAACTCTCAAGTCTTTTGCCACCGATAAGGGGTATGAGACCTTCGTTGTTCCGGATGACGTTGGCGGACGCTATTCCGTTCTTACCGCTGTTGGACTTCTTCCCATTGCGGCGGCAGGCTGTGACATTGATGCAATGATGAAGGGTGCGGCAGATGCACGTGAGGCATATGCCACCGATGATATCGAAAACAACGATGCGGCAAAATATGCGGCACTTCGCAACCTTATGTACAGAAAGGGCAAGACCACAGAGATACTTGTTTCATACGAGGCGGCAATGCTTATGATGAACGAGTGGTGGAAGCAGCTCTACGGCGAGTCTGAGGGCAAGGATAATATGGGTATCTACCCGTCCTCCGTCATCTTCTCAACAGACCTCCATTCGCTCGGTCAGTACATCCAGGAGGGCAGACGCAATCTCTTCGAGACTGTAGTTTCCATAGAAAAGTCCAACGACACCGTGATAATTCCCAATGACCCCAACAATATAGACGGTCTCAACTTCCTGTCCGGAGAGGAGCTTCACAAGGTAAACCGTGCGGCAATGAATGCAACACTGCTTGCTCACGTTGACGGAGGCGTTCCGAACATTGTTCTGGAGCTTGCTGATCGAAGCGAGTATTCCTTTGGCTGGCTTGTGTACTTCTTTGAGCTTGCGTGTGCTATCTCCGGTTATACTCTCGGAGTTAATCCCTTCAATCAGCCAGGCGTTGAAGCGTATAAGAAAAATATGTACGCGCTTCTCGGAAAACCCGGCTATGAAGCGGAAAAGGCAGAGCTTGAGGCGAGAATGTCGAAGTAAGCGATTTGCACAAAAATCGTCGGTTAGCACAAGTATTTCGGACGAATTTGTACAACTTGTAAAAAGTTTGCGAAATTATATATTTTCTCATAAAATCCTCTTGAAATTTTCGGAGTTTTAGTGTAAAATATAAACAGATACTAGCAAACAAGGTATTGACACCACAAATTCAAGGAGGAAACACATTATGTTAAAGTTAATTATCGGCGTCAAGGGCACAGGCAAGACCAAGCAGCTTATCGAAATGGTCAACACTGCTTCCGAACAGTCCAACGGCTCTGTAGTATGCATTGAAAAGGGCACAAAGCTGACCTATGATATAAAGCATACCGCTCGTCTTATTGACACTGTTCAGTACGGTATCTGCGACGGACAGTCCCTGTTCGGTTTTGTTGCAGGAATTATTGCCAGCAACCATGACGTTACCGACATATATATCGACTCTGCACTTAAGATCTGTGAAAATGATCTTGCAAGCTTCGACAAGCTCTGCGACGAGGTTAACGAGCTTCTTAAGAAGTGCGATGTTAAGTGCGTTATGACCGTATCTCTTGCAACAGATGCGGCTACAGATACTATTAAAAAGTATCTCTAAGCAAATACATTAAGTATTAAAAGTTATTCTGCCGCAAATCCTGTGATTTGCGGCAGAATTGCGAATTTTTTGCCTTAAGTTTTGGAAAATCCAAAAAGATGGAGTAGTAAAATGAGTAAGACCGTAAGAATCGCGGCACTTGGTGCCTCACTTCTTCTGGCGGCATCCGCACTTTTTTCCTGTGGGAACAACGGGCAGATTGCCGATAGTTATGAAATAATCAAAGAAAGTACCGATAAGGCGCTGGCAATTGAAAGCGGCGAGATATTGGTATATGAAATGAATACTGCCGCAAAGGATATCGAGGGATATTCCTTGAACAGTTCCTCTGAGACGTATATCCGTTTTACCGGCACAGAGTCCCCCGATTTTGACCTTAATGCTACCAAGACCGACATCGCTTCCGGTGAGACCGAAGCATATGAGCTTATAAAGGACGGCGATAGCGTGCTTGAGCTTTTCGACGGTCAGGGCGAGTTTGTTGAGGATGCGGAAATCCCCGACATTTTTGAGCTTTTTCGGGTTGAATTTGGCACTTCGGATATAAAATCCGTTGAAGTGGTGCGTATGGAGAAGGGTGTACAGCTTTATTCCCTCACCATGAGCGAAAAATATGCAAACAAATTTGATACAGAGGCAGACGGCGTTGTTACCGACTGCACAGGAGTTGTTTTGTCCTACTACATCAATTCTGTAAAAGAGCTTCAGAAGGTTGTGTGTGAGTATACCTCCACAGTTACCGTTGACGGCGAATCTACAGAGGTAGTAAAGGCGATCGACGCACAAATTGCATAATTTTGGGGCTGAGTCATTAACATAGCCCCCAAAAAGAAAAAGCGGCAGCTTTTTACCGAAAAGGTATTGAGCTGTCGCTTGCTTTGTTGTATAATTAAGTTACCACACAAAATCCACAAGAAAGCGAGATAATTATACACCAATGAGAGACAGGAATCAAGTAGTTTTGCCAATAAATTTAGGAATTTGTATTCCCGAAGAGGATTTTGTATTCAAAGTAGCGGAAATATGCGAAAGATGCGGACTCGTTCATGACGCATCTCTCGAAGATTGTTACAATATAAAAAGCTTTTGACTCAGCACCTTTTTGCATTCTCGGAACTCTTTTTCGGTAAAAAAACTAAACTCAACAATATTTTTTATTGGCACACAGGCGTATTTATGTAAAATTTCACTTGAATTTGCATGGACAGTGCGGTATAATAATACGGTCTACAAAAAATGTTGAATTATGCCAATATAGCACAAAAGGACGTCTGAAAATGAAATTTTACAATAAAATCAGCTCTTCTTTTTCAAAAACAACATATTATGTCGGGGTATGTGTACTCTGGCTTATACTTGGACTGCTGATGGGTGGTATCGGCGGCGTTGTCGGAACGCTTTTCTCAAAAACACTGGATCTTTCAGTAAGTCTTTATTCAAAGCACAGTTTTCTGCTGTTTTTTCTGCCCATTGCAGGTATTATCATAAATTTTATATATACATCATGCCATACAGTAGGTTCAAATACAAATACCGTGTTTGAAACCGTGCGCGACGAGAGAGAAGTATCCCTGCTGTTAGCACCGGCAGTATTTGCGGCAACAGTTTTGACACAGCTTTGCGGCGGTTCTGCCGGAAGAGAGGGTGCCGCTCTGCAAATCGGCGGAAGCCTTGCCGCTTTGGTAGGACGCGTGGTGAGAATAGGCGAAAAACAGCGTCATATACTGACAATGTGCGGTATGAGCGCACTGTTTTCCGCATTGTTCGGTACTCCGGCAGGTGCCTGCATATTTGCGGTTGAGGTCGCAAGCGTAGGACGCATATATACCGCGGCACTGTTCCCATGTATGATATCGTCAGTTACCGCATACAGTATAGCGATGGCTCTCGGAGTTAGACCGGAACACTTTGCGGTAGGCGAAATTCCCATGTTTACACTTGCGACGGTTGCAAGAGTTGTGCTCATAGCAATAATCGTTACGCTTGTTGCTATATTATTTTGCAGTACCATGCACCACACACACAGCATATTCAAACGTATTATTAAAAACAGATATCTTCGCGTAACTCTTGGCGGTGCTATTATAATTCTGCTGACACTGCTTTTAGGCAACACAGATTATAACGGAAGCGGCTCACACATTATCGAAGGAATATTCGATGGGCATTCCATACGCCCGGAGGCGTTTTTACTTAAGATAATTTTCACCGCCATTACAATGGGCAGCGGATATAAAGGCGGCGAAATAGTTCCAACGCTGTTTATAGGCGCAACTCTTGGCGGTTTTGCGGCATCACTTATAGATCTCAGTGTTCCTTTTGGCGCGGCACTTGGAATGGCGGCACTGTTCGGAGGCGTTACAAACTGTCCCCTTACAGCAATTGTCATATCGGTAGAGCTTTTTGGCGGAGAGGGAATTATATTCTATCTGATTGCAATACTTGCAGTGCATCTGCTGTCAGGACGCCACAGCCTGTACACGGGACAACGTATGCTTTTCTCAAAGCTTGATGATGAACTGATTGACAACGATTGTAGCTGACATAGAAGATGTGGGTGAGTCATTAACATAGCCCCCAAAAAGAAAAAGCGGCAGCTTTTTACCGAAAAGGTATTGAGCTGTCGCTTGCTTTGTTGTATAAGTTAATTGCTATAAAAAACCACAAGAAAGCGAGATAATTATACACCAATGAGAGACAGGAATCAAGTAGTTTTGCCAATAAATTTAGGAATTTGTATTCCAGATTTTCTCGAATTTGCATAGCAAAAGGCTGAGTCAATCGCTTCATAAAAAGCTTTTGACTCAGCACCTTTTAATTTTCGCTACATTTATGCCTCAATGATCATATTTATATAGTATATCGTACCGTTGCCGGCAAATTCAAGCACAACACCGTTGTCGGTGGAGATTTCATCCATGTGGAATAAGTAGGGCGAATGCTCGGTGAGTACTGCAGTGCTTTTAGTTATTGTGGGCTCTGCAAGTGCCTCGCAGGCTTCAGCCCTTGCGGTATTGCCGCTGATCGTGAGTGTAGGAGCGGCATCACCCTCGAAGTCTATGATGACCTTTACTTTGTCGGTAGAGTTGATCTTGCCAACGTCAAGTGCAATCTGTGCTGTGCCGTCAACGGTAAGCGGAAGCGGCCTGTACACAGGACGTCCCGCAGGCGCGGTGTCCTGCCAAGTAACAACAAATTCGCGGCTTCCTGCATGGCACGCTGCACGGTCTAACATCCATGCGTCGCGGTTACGGTCATTTAGATTCTCGTGATTGTTAAAATAAATTCCGTCCGCACCGCCTGCATAGAATGCTGCCGCATATGCCTTTGAGTTTGTGGGCATATTGAAGGTCTGCTTCAAGCCAAGGGTTTCAATGCCGCCGAAAATGGCAATATCGTCACCGAGAAGCTCGCGCCATACCTTGACGGGTACGGCACTGTCTGTGCAGGACCATCTGGGGGTGGGAACTACAGCGTCAATAATGCCCTCATCGCAAAGAGTCTTGATATCAAATCCGAATATAAGCGAATCTTCAGGGTCGCGGCAGGTTCTTATCATGAGCTTGACGTCATGTCCGACACGTATTGCGGCGTTGTCGGTAAGCTTTTTAATCTCGCGGATGTATTCGGTCATTATCTTGTGGCACTCGGGGTCGTTTTTGTAATCAAAGCAGAATATTTCACGCATGAAGTCGAGCTCTAAACCGAAAATATCGTATTTGTCAAGAAGTTCGGCTATGTAGCCAAGAATAGCTGTGCGATATCTCGGATATTTGAAATCAAAGCAGTGAGCTATGTGTGCGTAAGCAGGACCGAGCTTCTCACCTGCCTTATCTGCCTCATAGTACATATCCGAGCGGAGAAATGATGTTTCATTGGTGCTGAAATGAATATCATTCATGCGAAGAGACAGCCACGGTCTTATGCCGATTTCGCGCATGGTGTCGATGAATATCTGAGCGGCGTCGATACCGTACTCCACGAAGCATTTGTAAAGCTTCGAGAGCGGGTCTTCTGAATAATCAACCGCATGACCGTTTTCTATTTTCTGAAGGTACTTGTCGCCGCGCCAATGGAATGCTTCCGTTGGCAGGAGCGCGGTTTGTTCAAGCACGCCGAGAAGGACATCCGTTATTTTTGTATCCTTGTAAATAAGAAAGATATTTTTCAGGGATTTGTGTGCAGCCTCTTTTGATGAAGTATCAATGAAGCGGTACCAATTGGGGTCGCGGTTGATGAGCAGGGCACCGTCATACCATTTTTTATTCGTACACATTTGTAATACCTCCTAAAATTTGTGTTAGGTTATCTTGTCGTGTTTATTTTATCATGATGCTGTCGCCGTGTCAATGGAAAAAATGACATTTTTGCTGGTATTTTTCCGTATTTAATGTACCATTGACATACAGACTCGTAAGTGATATACTATATACATCACATTTAAAGTCGCAAAGGAGAATCACCATGCTTGCAAAAGGAACAAAAGCACCTGATTTCACATTGGAAGATAAAAACGGTAATAAGGTATCCCTCTCGGATTTTAAAGGTAATAAGGTTGTGCTGTATTTTTATCCCAAGGACAACACTCCCGGCTGTACACGTCAGGCGTGTGCTTTTGCCGCCGCATACAGTCAGTTTGAGGCAAAAAATGTTACAGTTATCGGAATAAGCAAGGACAGCGTTGCATCCCATATTAAGTTTGCCGAAAAATACAATCTTCCATTTATACTTCTTTCCGACCCTGACCGCGAAGCCATTGAGGCATATGGAGTATGGCAGGAAAAGAAGATGTGCGGCAAGGTTGGAATGGGCGTTGTCAGAACCACATTTATTATTGGCGAGGACGGCATTATAGAAAAGGTAATGGAAAAGGTCAAGCCAGATACCAACGCCGCAGAGATACTTGCAGAGCTGTAAGCGGAGATTATATCTAAAAAAGAGATACCGGTATCTTTTGATATGCACCTCCAAAAGTGTCTAACTTTTGGGGTGCATATCATACTTGACTTTTTCTGTGAGATGGTTTATAATTAAATAAAAAACCGAAAGGAACTACTATTATGAATTACCAGCTCAAAAACGACAAGGTTTGCGTTACAATAAGCTCTATTGGCGCGGAGATTATATCCGCTGTTCGGGGAGACTGCGAATATATGTGGCAGAAGGACCCAAAGTATTGGGGTGATTGCGCACCGCTTCTTTTCCCCATCTGCGGAAGAATGGTAGAAGGGGTATACAATTACCGCGGAAAGGCTTATGAGCTTGGCATTCACGGGTTCGCTCGCTTCTATGAATATGATGTTGAGAAAGTAGGGGACGATGCCCTCAGATTTACTCTTTGCGATAATGCAGAGACACTTGCTGCATATCCGTTCAAATTTAAGTTTTCTGTGCTCTACAGACTTTGTGAAGATACCCTTTATTCAGAGGTGACTATTACAAATACCGGCTATGAGGTGCTTCCTTGCACCTTCGGTGCACATCCCGGCTTTAATGTACCCCTTGAAAAAGATAAGGCACTTACCGATTACTTTGTTAAATTCGACAAGCCTTGCGCGCCGAAGCGGATAGTGGTGTCTCCTGCTCGCTTTATAACGCACGATACTGTGCCGTATCCTACAGATAACGGAAAGATTCATTTGACCCATGAAATGTTTGACGATGACGCCATATTTATGCTTGATATTGCAGACAGCGTAACTCTTGAATGCGAGGGCGCAAAAAATTACGTAAGAGTTACATATCCCGATATGCCCTATGTGGGACTCTGGAAAGCCGACCATACCGATGCACCCTATGTGTGCATTGAGCCGTGGTGCGGTCTGCCTGCATACGACGGCGAGATCGACGATTTTGAAACAAAAGAACCTTTCTTCCGCTTGAAGTCAGGAGAGAATAAGACCGTGCGGTATTCTATCACGTACGGTTTGAATGGTTAATAACTTTCAAAAAAAGGGGACTGCACAGTCCCCTTGAATTGTTTTATACAGTGCGATTACGTCCAAATTTGTCTGTCCCTCTTGACAAAAGCTCCATTTGATGGTATACTTTAACCTGTAAAAATATATTGTAAGGATGAATATACGATGTTTAACGATAATGTTCCATATAAGATTTATCTCTCGGAGGAGGAGCTTCCGAAACAGTGGTACAATGTGCGTGCAGATATGAAAAATAAGCCTGCGCCGCTCCTTGACCCCGAAACCATGAAGCCGATTCGTGCTGAGAGACTCTCTTCGGTATTTTGTGAGGAGCTTGTCAAGCAGGAGCTTGACGACACCACGCCCTATTTCGATATCCCCGAGCCTATACTTGATTTTTACAAGATGTACCGTCCGGCACCCCTTACCCGTGCATACTTCCTTGAAAAGAAGCTTGGTACTCCTGCGAAGATCTACTACAAGTTTGAGGGAAACAATACCAGCGGCTCTCATAAGCTTAATTCCGCAATTGCGCAGGCGTACTACGCAAAAATGCAGGGGCTTCGCGGTGTTACCACCGAAACGGGAGCAGGACAGTGGGGTACGGCACTTGCTATGGCGTGCTCTTACTTTGATCTTGACTGCAAGGTGTATATGGTAAAATGCTCCTATGAGCAGAAGCCGTTCCGCCGCGAGGTCATGAAGGTGTACGGCGCGTCTGTTACTCCGTCTCCGTCAATGGAAACTGCGGTCGGAAGAAAGATAAACGAGCAGTTCCCGGGTACGGGAGGAAGTCTCGGCTGTGCTATTTCTGAGGCTGTTGAGGCGGCGACCTCTATGGAGGGATACCGATATGTTCTCGGAAGCGTACTTAATCAGGTTCTTCTCCATCAGACGGTTATCGGACTTGAATCCAAAGCCGCTATGGATAAATACGGAATCAAACCCGATATCATAATCGGATGTGCCGGCGGCGGCTCTAATCTCGGCGGACTTATTTCTCCGTTTATGGGTGAAAAGCTTCGCGGCGAGGCGGATTACCGCTTTATTGCCGTTGAGCCGGAATCTTGCCCCAGCTTAACACGCGGAAAATATGCATACGACTACTGTGACACCGGTGCGGTATGTCCTCTCCAGAAGATGTATACGCTGGGAAGCGGATTTATGCCTGCCGCAACCCATGCAGGCGGTCTGCGCTACCACGGCATGAGCTCACTGCTTTCTCAGCTTTACGATGACAAGCTTATGGAAGCGGTTTCCGTAAAGCAGACCGAGGTATTCGCGGCGGCTGAGCTGTTTGCACGTGTTGAGGGAACACTTCCTGCTCCCGAATCCAGCCACGCTATCAAGGTTGCTATTGACGAAGCACTGAAGTGCAAGGAAACCGGCGAGGAAAAGACCATTTTCTTCGGTCTTACCGGTACAGGATATTTTGATATGATGTCCTACGAAAAGTTCCACAACGGTGTGATGAAGGATTACGCTCCCACCGATGCGGAGATCGCCGAAGCTCTTGCAAAGCTTCCGAAGGTTGAATAATTTAGTTTTTAATTTAAAAGGTCCGAGTCAGTCTGACTCGGACCTTTTAGTTTATGCGGTATGAAGCGGCAGTCGAGGACGCCACATTGTGATATCACCGTAGGGGAGGCGTTTCGCCTCCCGTTTTCTTAAATCATAAATATAAAAACGCGGGAGGGGAAACCCCTCCCCTACGGACACTGTCCGGTTGTTAACCTATAATTTCACCGGAACAAATCCATCAACTATCATTGAATCGGGCGTGACGATACAATCCACCGCCATAACCTCAACTCCCACAGCCGCGGCTTCGCGGAGTGCTTCGCCAAATTCCGGATGAGTGTTATCGTTTGGCACAAGGTAAGAGATTCCTTTCATCTGGATAACAAACAGTATCACAGCACCGTAACCGGCAGCCTTTGCCGCCATAAGCTCACGGATATGCTTGATACCGTGCTCTGTTGGTGCATCGGGGAAGGCGGCAACGCCATCCTTTTCCAATGTTACGCCTTTGACCTCGATAAATGTGGTTTTTCCGCCATCTGTAACACAAAGATCAAATCTTGACGAGCCGTATGTAACCTCGCGGCGTATTTCAACGTTCGGGAAGCGTTTTTTCAGCCACTCATACGCTGCCGTGTTTGGAGCTTGGGAATCCATGTTGATAAGTCCGATTCCAGGCTTGTTGACGGCTATAAGATCATATTTTGTCTTTCTCGCAGGATTTTCGCCGCACGCCAATATTACCTGCCGTCCCGAAACAAGAAGTTCACGACACCGTCCCGTATTTTTTACGTGGACGGTTTCGGTGACGCCGCGAGACATTCTCACATTTGCGATAAATCGGTTGGGGCGGTCGATAAATTCGGCATGGATTGTTTTAGTGTAGGTCATAGCTATCCGTTCCTTTTTGTCTGTAAAGGGGATACCGAAAAGGCACGGCATCCCCAAAATATATTATTTCTTATCGTTTGATCTTATCTCTACACGTCTTATTTTGCCGCTGATGGTCTTGGGAAGCTCCTCAACAAATTCCACGATTCTCGGATACTTGTAGGGAGCGGTGTGAGTCTTGACGTAGTCCTGGATCTCCTTTTTAAGTGCGTCATTGCCCTCTTTGCCCTTTACAAGCACGATGGTCGCCTTGACTACCTGACCGCGAATCTCATCGGGAGCGGCGGTGATAGCACATTCGAGCACGTAGGGAAGCTCCATGATAACCGATTCGATCTCAAACGGACCGATGCGGTATCCGCTGGACTTGATGAGGTCGTCGGTACGGCCTACATACCAGAAGCAGCCGTCCTCGTCCATCCAGGCGGTGTCGCCTGTGTGGTAATATCCGTCATGCCATGCGTCCTTGGTCTTCTCCTCGTTGTTATAGTAGCCGAGGAACAGACCGCAGGGAGCTTTGTCGCCTGTGCGGATGCAGATCTCACCCGTTTCACCCACAGCGCAGGGCTTATCCTCGCCGTTAAGGATAACAACATCGTAAAGGGGACTTGGCTTACCCATAGAGCCGGGTTTCGGAGTAGTTCCCACAAGATTTGCAAGCACAAGGGTGGTTTCCGTCTGACCGAAGCCCTCCATAAGCGGAACCTTGGTCTTATTTACCCACTGCTGATATACCTCAGGGTTAAGTGCTTCGCCTGCGGTGCAGGAATATTTAATGCTGGAGAGATCGTACTTTGACAGGTCTTCTTTGATGAAGAAGCGGTACATTGTGGGCGGTGCGCAGAATGTGGTGATGCCGTATTTTCCGAACAGGGGAAGAATGTCGTGGGCATCAAACTTGTTGAAGTCGTAGGTGAATATCGCCGCCTCACAAAGCCACTGACCATAGAGCTTGCCCCAGAGGGACTTGCCCCAGCCGGTGTCGGAGATCGTAAAGTGAATGCCGTTGGGGTCAACATTATGCCAATATTTTGCGGTGATAAAGTGACCGAGGGCGTATTTGTAGCTGTGAGCGGCAATTCTCGGATAGCCGGTAGTGCCGGATGTGAACATCATGAGCATTGTATCGTTGCCGCAGGCTGTGTCCTCGGTACGCTCGTATACGTCGGAGAAATTCTTGTATTCGTCGTAGTCAAGCCAGCCGTCGATATGCCCAATTTCATTTCCGCAGGCAAGAATCTTTGTTTTAACCGACTCGCATTTAGCCGCCGCAAGGTCAGCCTGATGTGCCACGTCACCGTCAGCGGTGCAGATAATGGCGGAAACCTCAGCCGCATTGAAGCGGTACTCAAAATCGTGCTCCACAAGGAGATTGGTAGCGGGAATGATTACAGCACCCATCTTGTGAAGGGCAACGATGGTGTACCAGAAGTGGTAATGACGTTTAAGCACTACAAGCACACGGTCGCCTTTCTTGATTCCAAGAGAGGTGAGGTAGTTTGCCACCTTATTTGACTCACGCATCATATCGCCGAAGGTGATACGGCGCTCAGTCTTGTCGGCTGAAAGATGGAGCATTGCAAGCTTGTGGGGATTTTTCTTTGCAATTTCGTCAACGCAGTCAAAGCCGAAGTTGAATTTGTCCTCATCTTTGAATTTTATAGAACTTAATACACCCTTTTCGTCAAGAGTGGTCTCTACAAAATTCTCCCATATAGCACCGGTCTTTTCGACAGCTACTACCGCAGGCTTTTTCTCTACGGTAGGAGCGGCATAGTCGTATGCCTTGCCCTCGGCATCAATAACTATGGCAAGGAATTTGCAGTCGCCCTCAACGGCTATCATGCCGTGGGGAGTACCGCTGTTATAGTAGATGGAATCGCCTTCTGTGAGCACCTCGATGTGGTCGTCGATCTGTACCTTCAGCTTGCCTTCAAGAACATAGTCGAACTCCTGACCCTCATGGGTAGCAAGCTTTATGGGCTTATTCTGTTCGTCTTCGTGATAAGTTGCCGTAACAACGAAAGGCTCAGCTGTCTTATTTTTGAAAAGGGGAGCAAGGTTGTTGTAGCGGAATCCCTTTCTGCGAACGATCGGCAGACCCTCGCCGGATTTTGTAACGGAGAAAGAGGAAAGGGTAGGGCTTGAGCCTTTGAGAATATCGGTTGCATCAACGCCGAAGGTCTGGGCGCATTTATGAATGAATGTGAAGCTGAAATCCGATTCGCCGGACTCAACAGCGGCATATTCTGCCTCGGTAACACCTGTACGCTTCGCCATATCAGCGCAGGTAAGACCCATGATCTCGCGCAGTGCGTGAAGTCGCTCGGCAATTTCCTTTAACTTGTTTTCCATGACAGTTTCCTCCAAAAATGTGGTATTTTGTTTCAGAAGGGCTTGGCAAAATCGCAATTTGTCCGGAATAAACAAAAAGCGCCCCAAAGCGGATGTTTACATCCCTGCTTTGAGACGGAATCGTTTAACTATTCCGCGGTACCACTCAAATTGCGTAAAATACGCCTCTTTACGGACTCAAACAAGTCCTTTGCCTTTACGCGGCATAACGTGGAAGTCTACTCGGTTTCCCTTTCGGTCCCAAGCTCGGAAGCGATTGATCACATTGAACAACACCGCATCGGCTCGCACCATCCGCCGACTCTCTGAAGGGGCATCACTCTGACCGTCTTCGTCACAGCCTTTCATTTACGCTAAAATTATAGCATACTAAAGCAAGTTTGTCAATAGGTAATTAAATATTTTTTCTAAATTTTTCAAATCGGTTTTTATGTACATATTGACAATGTGGCGGTTTTGTAGTATCATATCTTTACTAACAGATTTAAATTCGGAGAATTACTATGAATGAGAATAATAAGATAAAATGGAAAGGCGGCACACTGCTTGCACCGCTTCCTGCCGTAATGGTAAGCTGCGGCAGTATGGAAAAGCCGAACATTATCACTGTAGGATGGACGGGAATACTCAATTCCGATCCGCCTAAAACCTATGTTTCAATAAGAAAGGAGCGTTTTTCACACGCTCTTATTAAGGAAAGCGGTAAATTCGTTATAAATCTTACAACGGAAGCTCTTGCGCGTGCAACGGACTTCTGCGGTGTGCGCTCGGGAAAAAATTACGATAAATTTAAAGAGTGCGGTCTTACGGCAGTGCCTGCCCATGAGCTTGACGATACCCCTGTGATTGCTGAAAGCCCCATATGCCTTGAGTGCCGTGTTTGTGACATAGTGCCACTTGGAACACACGATATGTTCATGGCTGATATAGTCAGCGTTGGTATTGCACCGGAGCTTGTTGACGCTTCTGGTGCACTTCATATGGATGCCGCAAAGCTTATCGCCTACGCTCACGGCGAATATTTTGCCCTTGGAAAAAAGCTTGGGGATTTCGGATATTCCGTTCGCAAAAAGAGCACGATAAAGCGCCGCGCGGCAAAGAAGCGCGGACAAAACGCTAACCGAAAAGGCACAAAAGGGCGGTAATATCTCGAATACAGAAAAATCACGCACACCGTCGGTGTGCGTGATTTTTGATATATGTCAATGCAAGAACACCGCGCCGCGTTTAGCGGCGCGGTGTATGTATCTTAGGAATTATTCCTTAACGATCTCAGCGTCGGGAGCGTTCTTTCTTACGCTTTCAATGCCGTTTTCACAGCCGGACTTAGCACTGTAGCCCTCGGATGTAGCGATGATCTCGCCGTTGCGTGCCTTAAGGCGGAAGCGGTATTCGCCTGCTTTGTCGGTGTACATTTCAAACTTGGGGCAGGTAGCAGCCACGATAGGCTCTGCAGTCTGATCCTCAAGGTTTGCTATAGCAGCGTTCTTCTTTACACTCTCGATACCTTTAAGGCAGGAAGCCTCGGATTTGTAGACTTCGCTTGTGGCAATAACCTGTCCGTTGCCTGCAAGAAGATTGAATTTTACGCCGGATGCCGTAGTTTTAACAACAAATTTTCCCATGATACTGATCCTCCGTTTTTTTCGCTTGCGCGAAGAATTTTTATAAATTGCACAATATAATTATACGATAAAAAGTGTGAATTGTCAATATATAATAGCGAATTTTGTCAATAAATCGCCATTTTTTACATTAAAACTCCAATTTTTGCGTTCTGTCAAAGAGCGTGCCGAGGGCACACCGTATATCAACGTTTTTATAAAGCACATCATAGACGGCTTTGCATATGGGAAGCTCCACTGAGCTTGCTTCTGCCATTTTTATAAGAGCAGGTACGGTGTGATAGCCTTCGGCAAGCTTTGTGAACGGTTCGCCCTTGACGAAGCTTTCGCCGAATGCTCTGTTGTGGCTGTACTCGGAAAAAACTGTTGCCTGGTAGTCACCAAGGTGACACAGTCCGTATGCGGACAGCTCGTTTCCGCCGAAAGCGGTGATAAGACGGGCGATTTCTCGGGCGCCTCTTGACATGAGAGCACCCTTTAGGGATGTCATTCCAAGACCGTCAAGCATTCCTGCGGCAACGCCGATAACGTTTTTTGCCGCCGCGCCTATCTCATTGCCTATAAGGTCTGTGCCGTAGTAAAACCTGATTATTCCGCCGGAAAAGGCTTCGATAAGCCTCGACTTTACCTCAGTGTCGTCACTGTCAATAACCATGCAGTTCTGTATTCCGCGGTAAAATTCCTCAACGTGACCGGGACCGAGCCATACAGCAACACTGTTATCCGGCAGCTCTTCTTTAACCACCTCTGAAAGACGCTTGCAGGTGGTGTTTTCTATACCTTTCATACACAAAACAAATGTCCTATTGCGCACATTTATTTCGCGAAGCTCACGGCAGAGTGAGCGGAGCGACTGCGCTCCTACGGATATTATAGTAACGTCTGATAAAAGGACGGTCTTTATATCTGTGGTAAGCGTGATAGACGGTGGAAAGTCGATATAGTCGTTTTTCCTCTCCGATATTATTCTTTTCATATTATCGGAATCGGCTCTTCCGTACAGCGAGACATCATGTGAAAGTGAATTTAAATACCAAGCTATACAGCTTCCCCATCTTCCGCATCCGATTACTGTTATTTTCATGCTAAAATAAGCTCCCTTTAATTTTGCTTGTGTTATCTTATATAATTATACAATATTTTTGCCCATATGTCAATTAAATTTCACTTTTGGTATCATATCCGCTTTTCGGGATAAAATAAGGAGCGATAACTTTATTTTTTAGGGGAGCACCAAATGAAAAGATATATTTCACTTACGGTTGCAGCTTGTATGCTTATATCGCTTTTTGGCGGCTGTGCGCGAAATGAGGACGCCGGGGAAAGCTATACCTATAACGACTATGTGACCACCATGGCGGCAAATTGGAATCCGCACACCTATGAGACGGCGTCCGACAGTTATCCTGCGGATTTTCTGCGGGTTGGACTGTATGCCGCGGTTTTTAATGACGAAAAAAACTTTGCGGTTGGAAAACCGCCTTTTGAAAGCTATAAAATGATACCGGAAATGGCGGCGGCAGAGCCGGTTGACGTTACGGCACGTGTGCGGACAGAGCATCCGGAATTCGGCATCCCCGAATCCGCAAGCAGCGGATATGCATATACCATAGACTTAAACCCGGAGGCAATGTGGGAGGACGGCACACCTATAAATGCCGACACTTATGTGTATTCCATGCGCCGCCTTCTTGACCCGGAGCTTCTTAACTACCGTGCTTCGGATTTCTATGCAGGAAATTTCAGCATCGCCGGTGCAGAGCGTTACGCAAATCAGGGGCAGAGTGTTATGCTTAAGGTTTATGAGGTCATGGAGAGAGACGGCATATTTGCCGCGGAGGAATTTGTGTTCACCTATGGGGACAGCAAGGCTCACATCAATTGGCTTGACTCCTTCGGAGAGGCGTACAATAGTCAGAGCGGGAAATGGGGCGCGGCTGAAAATGCGGTGGTCGATTCGGGAATGAGTGTGCGTGAGCTTTACGAGTTCTTCATGAGTGAAGCTACCGCTAGAGGTGAGAGTGCCGATGGGGCACGACGTCGGTTTGCCGATGAGGTAAGCATTATGTGGACTTATCCCGATAATGTGGATTTTTCCTATGTTGGACTCTATAAGTCGGGGGACTACCAGATAACCCTTGTGCTTTCAAGAGCCTTGTCCGGCTTCGGACTTTTATATGCCCTTAACACAAATTGGATAGTAAACGAGGAGCTGTATGAGCGCTGTCTTAAAAAGGAGGGTGGCGCATGGTTTTCCACATACAACACAAGCGCGGATACCACGCTGTCCTACGGACCATATAAATTAGTGTCCTATCAAAAAGACAAATCTATGCGTTTTGAGCGAAATGATAATTGGTACGGCTACACCGACGGTCGTCATGTCTTTGCTGACCCCGTCAGCGGTGATGAACGTGAAATGTACCAGACAACTGCCGTAAATACCCAGGTGGTTGCCGAGTCGGCGACTGCAAAGCTGATGTTCCTTCGCGGAGAGCTTATGAGCTATACTCTGGGTGCTGACGATTTTGCCGCATACAAAAACAGCGAGTTTGCACACGAAACTCCAGGCGAGACCGTATTTTTCCTTATACTAAACGGAAACATGGATGCAATTGAGAAAAGAGAGTCAAGCGGAAGCTTTGATAGGCGCACAATTGATCTTGAAACCATGACACTTGAACCCTTCAGACGTGCGCTTGCTCTGACTTACGACAGAGAGCAGTTTGCCGCCGCAATATCTCCTGCGCGTTCCGCTGCGTACGGTCTTATTGGTAATGCTTATCTGTACGATCCCGAAAATCAACTGTCATACCGCGACACCAATGCGGCAAAGTATGTGCTCTGCGATTTTTACGGCGTTGACCCGTCCAAATATCAAAGCCTCGATGCGGCGGTGGGGTCTATTACGGGCTATGATCCCGATTCTGCCAGAGAATACTACAAAGAAGCATTTTCCGAGGCTCTCGCCCTTGGATATATTACGGATAACGATAAAAACGGAATTTCCGATCAGACCGTCACCATAGAATACTGTGTGTCCGCGGACAACGACTTTATGACACGCACCATTGATTATCTCAATGGGAAAATGAGTGCAGTCACGGCAGGCACTCCATTTGAGGGGAAGATAAGCTTTATAAAATCCGCACCTTACGGAACGGAGTGGTCGCAGAAAATAAAGGCGGGACTTTCCGACACTGTGCTCGGCGGCTGGAGCGGCTCTGTGCTTGACCCGTTCTCCCTTACCGACCTTTACGTGAACCCTGCCTACCAATATGATGCGCTGTGGTTTGATTCCGATGAGACGGAGCTTACCATGAGCATAAATGTGGGCGGTATGGGCGAAACGGAAGTTATACGGGACGTATCAATGACGCTTCGTGAATGGTCGGATGCGCTTAACGGTGAGTATGTGACAAAAAATAACGTTTCCTACAACTTCGGAGAGGGAATGGCGGATGTAGAGGTCAGACTTTCGATCCTTGCCGCCCTTGAGGGTGAAATTCTCAGAACCTATAACTATATCCCAATGCTTCAGGATGCGGCACTTACACTTCTTTCAAAGCAGGCATATTACGCCGCAGAGAGCTATAATCCGGTGCTGGGATGGGGCGGTATCGCATATCTCGGCTACAACTACAGTGATGCCGAATGGGCGGAGTATGTGTCAAGTGTTGGTGGAGATATAAAATATTAAGAGGCACGGCATGGTAAAATATATTATGAGCAGAGTTCTTCTCATGCTGCTGACCCTGTTTATCATTACGGGAATGTGCTTTATCCTTGTAAGGATGCTTCCTCCGGCAGAGCTTCCGCCGGGGGACATCCATACGCAGGTCATTGAGGCGCGGCGTGAGGCTCAGGGCTACAACAAGCCCTATCTTGTGCAGTTCGGCATATTCCTAAAAAACGTTTTTACAAGGTGGGATTGGGGAGTCAGCGATAAGCTGTATGTGGGGCAGGAGGTAGCCGGGATATTTGCGGACAAGCTTCCGGCTACAATGATTGTGAACTTTTATTCGATAATTGTCAGTATTCCCATTGGAATACTTCTGGGAGTTATTGCCGCATCCTACAAAAACACCTATATAGACCACCTGCTGTCAACGGCTACTATGGTGTGCATATCAGTGCCGTCCTTTGTGTATGCCTTTATAATACAGTATTTTCTCTCGTACAGGCTCGGATGGCTTCCGTTCCTCGTAAAATCGGGCACAGACTATTTTTCTTTTGATATGTTTATAAGTATGCTGCCCGTTATACTGTCCCTGTCTCTCGGTGTTATAGCAAGCTTTACCAGAACCACGAGAGCCGAGCTTTGCGAGGTGCTTACAAGCGATTATATGCTTCTTGCGCGCACCAAGGGACTTACCAAGGCGCAGGCTACAGTGAGACACGGACTTAAAAACTGCATGGTGGTGGTACTTCCGTCCATTTTCGGTAATTTTATAGGCATTATGAGCGGCTCATTTATAATCGAGAAGATTTTCGCCGTTCCGGGTGTGGGAAGTCTTTATATAAATTCAATAAACGCCAGGGATTATCCAATGTTTATAATGCTGACGGTGTTTTACACCGCTATCGGACTTGCAGCAAGCATAGTTGTTGATATAAGCTACGGATTTGTTGATCCGAGAATACGGATAGGATCAAAAAAGTAAGGGAGGTGTGAAATGGGTATCGAAGAATTTCCGTCCGAAAAATTCATCCCGGTGGGGATAAGCAAAGACGGCACATACGGTAAAATTTCCGAAAAGGGCAGGGGATACTTTAGGGACGCCATGCTCCGATTCAGAAAGAACCGCTCCTCTGTTGCGGCGGCGTATATTATACTGTTTCTTGTGCTGTTTGCCCTGTTTTCACCTATTATATCCCCCTACGGTATAAACGATAAGGACACGGTCTATACGGGATTCCCACCTTATCTTGAAAAGGCGTCGTGGCTTCCCCTCGGACTTTTTGACGGCGGCACCGTGCGCACAGGTCAGAGCGAAGCACAGCTTGCGGCGCTTAGAGCAATCGGTGAGGAGACGGGAATGGACCCTGTTATAAAAATAAAGGACAGGGAGGAGACCGTCACCAAATTTCGCGGTGAGGAGCGAAGAACGGTAACATATGCGCTTCGGGTAAACAAATATTATGAAGTGGGAATAATGTTTCGTGTTATGTCACCGGAGGAGTTCCTTCGGATACAGGAGTACCAGAATAAAACGGGACTTCAGATAATATACCCCTATACCGACAGGGCGATTATCGGTGCTGCGGCGGCATCCCCAAATGTGTGGTACAGGGTAAGTGACACCAAGGGTACTCCCCTGCTTGACAGTGACGGTGAGCTTATCCCTGCGTATTCCACCGACAAGAGCACAGAGGGCGCGCCCTATAACAGCATAAGAATTGAGGGCGATGACGGAGAGCTAATATACAGCAGGCAAAAGTCGGGTGCTGTTGAGTGCCGGGTGTGCTACTATAACTACTATATTTTCCAAAACGGACATCCGCCAACATTTCCGCTCGGCACAAATTCCCTTGGACAGGATCTTTTTTCCGCTATCGGAATCGGTGCGCGCTTCTCACTTTTGTTTGCCCTTATCGTGTCCGCACTTAATCTTATAATAGGCACGGTTTACGGTGCGGTGCAGGGATATTACGGCGGCACGGTGGACCTTGTGCTTGACCGCGCGGCGGATATTTTATCGGGAATGCCCTTTATAGTGGTTGCAACGCTTTTTCAGCTTCATCTTGCAAGTCGCGTTGGGACTGTAGGCTCGTTTCTGTTTGCATTTGTGCTCACAGGCTGGATAGGTATGGCGGCACTTACAAGAAAGCAGTTCTACAGATTCAAGGGGCGCGAATTTGTGCTTGCGGCACGAACTCTCGGTGCATCGGACAGACGGCTTATGGTAAGACACATTTTCCCAAATGCCATTGGCACGCTTATTACAAGCTGTGCGCTTATAATCCCCGGAGTAATAAGCTCAGAGACTACTTTCTCGTATCTCGGAATAATAAATCTCAGTGAATTTGCCGGTACAAGTCTCGGTACGCTTATGTCTCAGGGGCAGACATCAATGACCACATCACCTCACGCCATGCTGTTTCCGGCGCTGTACTTTTCACTGCTTCTTATTTCATTTAATCTTTTCGGAAACGGACTTCGTGATGCCTTTGATCCACGCGTGAGAGGAGCTGAGGATTTATGACGCCGAGACTTTCGGTTAAAGACCTTTATGTCACGTTCCGCACCGCAGTGGGAAAGGTGCACGCGGTGCGCGGAGTCAGCTTCGACGTGGATAAGGGCGAAACACTTGCGATTGTTGGTGAATCCGGTTCGGGGAAATCCGTTACCGCCAAGGCGATTCTGGGGATTTTATCGGGCAACGCCTCTTTGGAATCGGGAGAGATAATCTACGACGGCATGAACCTTGCAAAGCTTCATGAGCGGAAAATGTGCCGTCTTAGGGGGGACAGGATAGCTATGGTATTCCAGGACCCTATGTCAAGCCTTAACCCTATTGTTAAGGTGGGGCGGCAGATTACGGAAGCCATGATATTAAAAAACAAGCTTAGTCCGAGGGAAGCAAAGGCACGTGCATTGAAGCTTATGGAGGAGGTGGGAATCCCCGACCCCATACGGCGATTCGGGCAGTATCCCTTTGAATTTTCAGGCGGTATGCGGCAGAGGATAGTTATCGCCATAGCACTTGCCGCCGACCCGGATGTGCTCATCTGCGACGAGCCTACAACAGCCCTTGACGTTTCGGTACAGGCGCAGATACTTGAGCTTATCGAGCGGCTGAAGCGTGAACGGAATCTTTCGGTTATCTTTATAACCCACGATCTTGGGGTGGTTGCAAACGTTGCCGACAGAGTGGCGGTGATGTACGCCGGTAAGATGGTTGAAGTTGGCAGTGCCGAGGACATATTTTACCGCGCCGCTCATCCCTATACGTGGGCACTGCTGTCGTCCATGCCCGATCTTGACACACAGGATGCACTTGAGGCGATCCCTGGCACACCGCCAAATATGCTTGATCCGCCAAAGGGCGATGCCTTTGCGCCGCGAAACCGTTTCGCCATGCAGATAGATTACGAGCGTGAGCCGCCCATGTTTAAAATATCAGAAACACACAGTGCCGCCACGTGGCTTCTTCACCCAAAAGCCCCTCATGTGCCTGTTCCGGCAACGATTGCGGCGCGCATAGAGCGCATGAAGAATAAAAGGGACGGAGAATCGCACAAGCCGGAATGACAGATGCGATTTCTGCGGCGCACATCAGAAAGGTATGATTGCAGTTATGGAGAAGAAGGATATACTTTTAAGAGTTGAGCATCTTTCAAAATACTTCGGTGGGCGAAAAAATGAATTTCGTGCCGTAGATGATGTGAGCTTTTATATCGAGCGCGGTGAGGTGTTCGGTCTTGTGGGGGAATCGGGGTGCGGCAAGACCACGGTGGGACGGACGGTTATCGGTCTTTATCCCCCCACCTCAGGGGAAATATACCTTGACGGTGAGCTTATAGCCGCCGGAACACGCTCGTATCTTGAAAAGATAAAATCTGCAAAAGAGAAGTGCCGGCAGGAGCTTGCAGGTGCCACAACAAATGAGGAACGGACACACCTTAAAGCGGAGTTTGAGCGCATACTACGTGAAAACCGCACAGCCATAAAGGAAGCGGAACAGAGAGCTCGAAAAAGCGGGGATATCACATCAAGAATACAGATGATATTCCAGGACCCATCGGCATCCCTTGATCCGCGTATGACTGTTCGTGAGATAATTGCGGAGGGACTTGTCATAAGGGGCGGATGCCGAAAGGAAGAGATCGAGCGGCGTGTTTTGGAGATGCTGGAGCTTGTGGGTTTACTTCCGGAGCACGCATCCCGTTATCCTCATGAGTTTTCGGGTGGTCAGCGGCAGAGGATAGGCATAGCAAGGGCGGTGATAATGTCCCCGGAGCTTATAATCGCGGACGAGCCTGTTTCGGCACTTGATGTTTCGGTGCAGGCGCAGGTTATAAATCTCCTTGACGATCTTCGCCGCAGGTTCGGCATGGCGGTGCTGTTTGTGGCACACGATCTGTCTGTGGTAAAATATTTTTCCGACCGCATCGGGGTAATGTATTTCGGAAAGATCGTTGAGTGCGCACCGTCGGATGAGCTTTTTAAAAATCCGCTCCACCCATATACGCGCTCACTTCTTTCGGCGATCCCGCTTCCCGATCCCATATACGAGCGCGGACGAAAACGCATTATATACGAGGGCGCGGCAGACAGCGACAGTTCCGAGCCGCCGCTTATGCGTGAGGTGAGAGAGGGGCATTTTGTAATGTGCACAGAGAGCGAATTTGAAAAATATCGGGAGGGAGTTAGATGAGCAACACCAAAAAGGGTTTAGTGATGAGCATATCTGTGGGAGCGGCAATGGGTATTGCTAACGCTATGGGGAATTTTCCCGCAAACATGGGTTTTTCACAGTTTATCGGCTGGCTGTCGGACTGCTTTGCAGTCCCCGGAATGCTTCTGACAGGTGCAGGGGTACTCATCCTCATTGCCGAGGGTGGTTTTTTCGATATTTTTTCCTACAGCATAAAAAAGCTTGTTTCGGGACGTGATTTTGGCGGCGGATACGGCGAATATAAGTGCCGACGCGAAAAAAAGCGCTTGGCATACAGCCAAACGCTTTTTGTGGGACTTGGTTTCCTTTTTGCTTCCGTAATACTGTGCTTTGTATACGAAATGGCGGTATAACCTGTTATTTTACCGCGGAAACGGTAATACCGCCAACAATGTCGCCGTCAACAATGACGGAAGCGGTAGCTCCCGGAAGAATGTACTTTCTTACACCGAACTCCTCGGTGAATTCTGTTCCGAATATATCCTCGACTTCTGAAACGGTGCTTCCTATTGTAAGACCGCCCTCAAATGCCGCGGTGTCGGAAATGAGAGACAGCTCGGCGATATACTGAGTCTTGTCGGCATTGGGAGATGTGGTTATACAGAATCCCTCAAAGGTGTACACCTTGTCGTAGCCCTCGTGCACACAGCTTGGAGCTTCCATATAGGAAACAGGCTCGCCGAGCTGTGCAAGGATTTCATCAGTGCCGCCAACAGTCACGGTGATGCCGCCCTCAAGGGTTAATACGGTGCATCCGGGAATCTCGTCGGGGGCGTCTGTTGTATCGGCGGTGTCGGTGGAATCCTCGGTTGATACCGATTCAATTTTGCCTGCGGTATCAGCATTGCCGCTGTCAACATTCTGCTCTGAGGGGTCGCCGCAAGAAACAAGGGTGAGAGTAAGTGCAAGAATAACTGTCTTTAAAATAAGCTTCTTCATTTTTATCTATCCTTTCTGTTTTACGGTGTTGCAGGATATACGCCTGCCGCGAATTTATAGTAATAATCAAGAGTAAACGTTTTAAGCTGGCTGTCTGTCAGAAGAAAGACCTCAAGCTTGTGTGGAGCGGGCTGTGGGCAGGTATCAAGATGATACCACGAGCCGCCTACCTTCACAAGATTCCAATAGTGGGGGTTCTTCGGGTCGTTTCTCTGTATTACGGTGTTCTCGATGCCGGCTCTGGTAAGAAGCGCGCTTGCAACGGCATAGTAGGTATAACAGTTTCCGTAGTGCTTTGTAAAGCCGGAATATGCCGCTTTATTGAAGTAACCCATAAGATAGCTTGTGCTGGTGGAATATTTGAGGTTCTTACGGCACCAATCATATATAGCACGAGCCTTTTCGGTCTCGCTCATTGATGTGGTTATTATTCCGCTGAGCACCTTGTCTGCCTTTTCGTTGACCGCTTCGGCAGTCACCGATTTTATGGTGACGGGAGCTGTGGCAGATGCGGTGTTTCCTTCAGCATCCGACACGGTATAGGTTACATAATAAGTTCCCGGCGCGTAGATGTTTACAGCGGAGGTGTCCGCTTTGACCGTCAGCTTTCCGTCCTTATCGTCAATCGCGTAAACGCCGCTTCTAAATGATACGGTATCACCCTCATAGGCGGTGATCGCCTTTACGCCGTAAATAACGGGCGGAACATTATCCTCCGAAACCTTAAGGACGGTGGAACCGATGGAGGTGTTTCCGGCTGAGTCGGTAGCAATAATGCTTACAAGCAAACTGCCGGGCCTTGAAACATCGGGAGTATATTCAAACTCGAAGCTCACATCCGTTGCATCCTTGCATTCCACAACAAGGTCTTCCGGAGAGGGCATAGTGCCGATATAAACAGTCATTTTTCGAAGTGAAAATTCCGGTGGAATGGTATCTTCTACTGTGATCTCAAAGGGAATATTTGAATATTTTCCTACAAGCTCTGTTTCGAAGCTTCCGATACCCAGACGCTTCGGGTCGAAATTTACGGGAAGCTTCGGAAATTCGTCTCCCGTGCCAAAGAGAATGGAAAGAGTATCCGCAAACTCATCAGCCGATGTTCCGGCTTCAACAACAATGCCAGACTTCACGCCGTGGACATTTATATTTGCGGTGTAGCTTGAATTGTTGCCGTATTCATCCTCAAGGATTATTTCATAGGCGGTGTGTCCGATTTTTGAAAAATCAAGCTCGGGAACACACTTTATATTCACCTCGGAGATATCCTCAATGTCCGTTACAATCTCATTTATGTCAACGCTTTGACCCGAAAGCAGGTCAAAGGAATGAACCGTTGCCAGCGGAGGGGTGGTGTCAT
Organism: uncultured Clostridia bacterium; assembly: GCA_904501985.1. GTDB lineage: Bacteria > Bacillota > Clostridia > Oscillospirales > CAG-272 > Flemingiibacterium. Next base: position 10,167 of record CAJGCT010000007.1, on the reverse strand, counting down.
CGATATTTACGCCGATGGCACAGCGCATCCCGTCAAGATATCCCCATGCGCGGTAGCTTCCGCAGGTGTTAAAATTTACGCCCGTGAGATCAAGTGCATCAATTCCAAAGAGAGAAGTGAGCCTTGCTTCTATGAAATCCGGAGTTATTCCGTGCTCAAAGCTGCGGTCTGTAAGAGTATCGCTGACACGGTAATATCCTGTGACGGTTACTTCGTTTTTTCCTTCGTCCGTGACGATAATCTCAACGCTTCCGTCAGCCGCCGTGTCCGGTACAGAGGCAAATTCGTACTGTACCGACGTGCTGTCCTTTACCGATCTGATAAAATCAGTGGGGGAGGGGAGTGTGCCGCGTGGAATCAGCACCTCGTCAAACAAATAGACCTCGGGAGGTGTCGTGTCGCGCACGATCACTGAGGTGTTTAATGGAATCTTACCAAATAACAGCAGTTTTACCTTGTGAGTGCCGACAGTACCCGTGTCAATGGCGGTAAGATCGGAGTCTACGGTGTAAAGCTCTGATATGAGCGGCAGTTTGTCTGCGCGAACACTAACCGAATCTCCTGCCTCGGTGTACTGCGGAAGCAGTCCGACTGCAAGAATGACGGCGGCACATAAAATAATGACTGCTGCGCAGATAAATAAAGCCGGGAGTGCCTTTTTGTGAGATTTTTTCTCGTTTTCAGAGCGAGTATCATCCTCTGAGATTTTCTCAGGTGTTTCTTCGGAAGTTTCTTCGGAGGTTTCCTCTGAAGCTTCTTCGGAGACATCCTCTGCCTGGGGCTGTTCCTCGGAAGCGGCTTCCTCCGTTGCGCCTTCCGCTTCCTTTATTTCTTCATCTTCTGTAATAGTTGTCTTGTTTTCGTCCATATCTCATCTTCCTACTTAACTTGGAATTCCGTCGCCGTCTATGTAGACTACGTCGGATCTGTCAATACCGGCGATACACATAAGTCCTACGTCATAATCACCGATAGCACGCCAATTGTACGGATCGCCGGGATTTCCGCCGGACTGACCGGAATACAGCTCGTATGTTCCGTCAGCTCTCTGTGCAACGATTGAAGCACCACCGGCTTCTATTCGTTTTACATCTGTGAGAGCCTCGATGTCCGAAAGTCCGAGAGAGCGGTATCCGATAACCTCCACGGTGCCGTCTGAGAACAGCAGGACCGTGGACTGATTGCAGGCGGCAACATCCACAACATTTCTCCATGCCGAGGTGTTGCACTGACCGCAGGAATTTGAGCCTGCCGCTACAACCGTTCCGTCTGTCTTAAGACCTACGGTGAAGCGCTGACCTGCCGCAATGGCGGCAATGTTGGTCCACTCGGCGGTGTTTGCCTGGGAATAGGTGTTGTCGCCGTGCACGCTGACAGTGCCGTTTTCGTGAAGCAGTACCGCATGAGCCTCGCCGAGAGCGATTGCCACAACATCCTTGTATTCGGGAATGGTGTATGTGGGCGTAACTCCCTTGTGGGGGACTAATTTCACGCTTCCGTTCTTTGTGAGTATAAGTGTCTCTCTTGCGTTTGTGTCTACCGAAACGGCGTTCTTTACATCAATTCCGGGAATAGCCCCGTTTTTGATACGCACCGCGCCGGAGTTCCATATTGCAATTGATTTTGAATGGTAGGAACGTTTTTGCTCGGCGGAGAGCATGGGGTAAACTATTGCAAGCTCTGCTCGCACACCCGCATCGTCCGGTTCAACGGCGGTGTTTGAGGGAACTGTGCCGATGAATGTGGGGTATTTATGAGAAAGATAAATAATTCCTGCGTTGTCTCCGAAGGAGGAGAAGGATTCAAGAGCATTTTTTATAACATCAGCCTTTGCACGCTTTACGGTGTTTATATTTTCAATCTCGTCTATAAACCAAGCCGCATCGCTGTATCTGTGGTTGTTTGAGAAGAAGCTGAATGCATTATTGAATATAGTGTCCTCTGTGGCTTTGCGGTCCTCGTCGGAGCGAAGCTCGCTTGCCACTTTCAGTGCATTCGTGAAATCTCCTCGGGACTCCAGAATACCGATGACAGTGTGTATAATAGAATCGAATTTCTCGCTGTTTTCCGATGTTTTTGCCACTCTCAGCGCAGTCTCGTTGATCTTGCCCGTGTCGGGGTCAATTACGCTTGCGGCGGCATAGTCCATTATCATGTCGGTAAATCGCTTCGGAGCACCGTATGCATACACGTACGAGGATTCAAGGTCACCCTCGGAAAAATAGTGGAGAGACGCCTTTTCGCACACGCGCTGAAGAAGTCCGTCATAGTCGGAATCAAGAGCTATCTTATATGCTTCGTTGAAGCGTGCTTCCTTCATGAGGGCATCCACGGAATTACGCACGCCAAGGTAGCGGTAGAGAAATACGCCGCCGATAGCTTCAATTATCAGCATAAAGGCGAGCACCGCCAAAATAACGGCGCGGCGCATATTCTTCTTTTTTTGCCGCTCGTAATCGGTAACGGGATTCGGGGCAGGAGCTTTATCTTCCGCCGAAGCCGTACTTGCAGTCGCCGCGGAGATAGGCTTTTTTACGGGACGGCGTATGTATTTGTACTGCCCTGCTTCAAAGGTCAGCGACTGACCGGAGAGAAGCACGATTTCGCTTATGTAAGCGGAACAGCCGTTGTATTTAAGTCCCTCAGGAACATTTCCGCTGACTGTTATTTCGGCACTTGTGTTTATATCCTCCTCAGCGTAGCGGAAGCTTCCAAAGCTGTGCTCGCTGTCCGGAGCGTATATTGGCATTGAGGAAAAACGGTATCTGAATGTAAGCGACTTTATGGGCATTGACAGATCGCGCTTTATGACAATGCGCATGATGTCAGAGCCTTCCGCCGTGCTTACAATGGCGATGGAGTATATTGATGCAGGAGGCGTTGTTGTGGGCGGCAATGCCGGCACCGGCATATAAGCAATGCTCTCGCCGCCGGAAAATATGGCAGTATTGTCTGCTGTATTCATGACAAGCCTCCTTAATTTGTGGCAAGCTCGTCCTCGGCAGGTACGAGCGGAATATCATCTATGGGGTGGTCTGTGGGAAGATAATTCTTTGTGTTTACACACTGAAAATGCCACCATTCGGAGGTAATGTACGTAAATCCGCAGGATACCATGATTTTTGTCATATATTCCATGTTGGCGCGTGCGGTTTCAGTCATCTTTTCGCTTGTTCTGGCGGAATAGTTTGTAAATGTGTGCATTGGGGTCGGCATTTCAAGCTCATTGCCCTCAGAGTCGATAAGGGACATATCAATGGCAGTGCCGCGGTCATGGATGCCGCCCATGCCGCGTGAGGGATCGGCTACCCATTTGTGTACGCGCACCACATCAAACCAACGCTGCTGTACGGAGGTGGGACGGTACGCATCGTATATTACCACCGTATATCCGTCACGGCGGAACAGGTCTATTGCACGTATAAGCTTCTGAAGCGTGTCATATTGCAGGAGGCAGAGATTGCTGTTATAAAAAGGCTCTCCGATAGAGGTGTCGTTTGTTGACAGCTTCATTGATACCTTTACATCGTATTCTGAAAGGTCCACGCCCTCGTTTGACGGGTCGGTGGATTTGTATACCCTCAGATACTTGCTTATGTCAACGAGATTTGAATATGCGTCAACAAGCTTTCCCGTGGCATCTGGGGCACGTCCCGTTTCGGTAGGAACTTCGGCGTAAAATTCCGTGCCGTTGCCTACGGCATGAAGAAAGCCGTCCTTGGTGTAACCGAGAGGAGTGTCGTCAATATCATGCACCGCCGCCCAAACGCTTCCGTCGTCAGGCTCGGTGAGTATTATTTTTGTACCGTCGTAAAGGGTATTGTAGGGATACTGCGAGGTTGTGGTCTCGTAAATATCCATTTTTCCGAAAACGGTCATAGGAAACGTCTGCGGTTCATCAAGAGTGCAGTTGCTAAGCTTTGCCGGCGGCTTTGTAAGCGGAGAGTCGGCAAGCTCACCGAAATCGAATGCCTCTTTGGGAAATTTGAGCCACAGGTATGACTTTACGTCAAAATCCTCATATGTGTGGTTCTTAGCCTCTGCGGATATAGTGCAGGCGGTAAGCGTATTTGTTATAAGCGACGACAAAAGCACGAGAGTGCAGAGCCGTTTGGATATCTTCATGTATTTTGCTCCTTAATCCGATGTTTCGGCATTAGTGTATTTGCTGCCGATAAGGTTTCGCAGGTTTCGCTCGGCTATCATTGCAATAACGAAGTCTGCATCTGCGGTGTCGATGAGTGTTGTGTTGTCACAGTAAGGGGTGGCACGCTCAAAGCGTGATTCCGAAAAAGATGCTGCGGCAAAAGGTATCATCGCGTTTGCAAAAGAGTCGCGGAACATCAAAAGCTTGCCTGTGCCGCCGCCGCGAGTTGCTATGCGCAGATCCATTGGGGTGGAATATGCGGTGGTGTAGATGTACGCTCCCGAAAAATCGTAGCTTATATTGTCGTCATACATCTTGCGCTCAGGGAAAAGAAGTGTGTCAAGGTCGCCAAGGTGATCTTTGGTGGCAGTTGGCGTGTATGTGTCAAAATCCGGCACTTCAAAATTAAGCATGTCTGCTATGGCTTCAAAGGCGATTCTTGCACCTTCGTTGTTCCAATGGGTGTCGCGCTTGTGGTAGACGAGGGTGTGGGATTTTGCCTCTGTCAGAATAGGACGCAGGTCGATATAGGGCACTCCGCGCTCCGAAAGTGCGTCAAGGAGGCGGTCGATGTCACGTCCCTCGCTGTTCATGATGTAGCGTGAGGGCATCATTTCGGGATAGATGCTGTTTTTGTTGGGAGCGCAGGCGAAAAGAAATTTTGCTCCGCGCTCTACTAAATAATTATACATATCGAGAAGCGAATCAGCGGCGGCGTTTATTTCCGCGTCCGTCATGGGCTCGCTTCCGGTGTAGTCAGCCAGAGTATCGGCAAAGAAAAGGAAACTGTCACGTCCCACTATTACCTGATCGTTTCCCTCGGAGAAAAGCTTCACTTTAAGGTCGGAAAATGCGTCAACCACTTTATTTCTGTATGCAAAGCTCTTTGAAAAATATTCCTCAAACTGATCGCCGAAGTCGGAATTTATTGTGATCACAGGGCCGTCAGTTAAAATTGACGGCATGGAAACTCCGCCCTCAGCCGCGTCTGCGGCACCGGGGATGAGCATTCCCAGAGAGAAAAACGCACACGGGATAAGGAAAAGTGCGCAGTATATTATAAGCATTGTTTTTTTCATTCTGCACACCTCCTCAGAATATGTAATAGATGAACGGATTGAACGATGTGGATGCAAGGGTCATGACGCAGAGTGCAAACAGGGGGATCGTCATAACGTAGCTTGCGGTTTCGCCCACAAGAGCGAGCTTTTCGTTTTTAGAGATAAATCTGCGAAGTGCAGGGACTACGGGCAGTGAGAATATGACGCCGAGCACGAGCATCATGCAGGTGTATGGCGTAAACAGTGCCGCGGCATCGCCGACAGTGCCCGAAAACGAGAACATAGTCCAGATATAATCAATTGCAAAGCTCATACTTGGGGAATTGAACACTACAAAGCCAAGGCATACCGCGAGCAGGGTGTAAATGTGGAAAAACGGCTTTAAAAGGACCTTTTTCGACCATTTTTCGATGTTTGTAACCTGTTCAAACATCATAAGAAGTCCGTGCCACATTCCCCATATGATATAAGTGAAATTAGCACCGTGCCATAGACCGGTCAGGAAGAATACGATAAGTCTGTTAATAGCGGTGCGCACTTTTCCTGCGCGGTTGCCGCCAAGGGAGAAATAAACGTATTCACGGAACCAAGATGTGAGCGAAATGTGCCAGCGCTTCCAGAAATCGCGGATGGATACTGCGGAGTAGGGATAGTTGAAGTTTTCAAGAAGCGAAAATCCGAACATATGAGCAAGTCCGATTGCCATATCGGAGTAGCCGGAAAAGTCAAAATAGAGCTGAATGCAGTAGCATACCGCTCCCGACCAGGCGAGGAGAGATGAGGGTGCCGCCGCACCGAATGCGGCTTCAGCCACAACCGCGGCGGTGTTTGAAATGAGCACCTTCTTGGAAAGACCGTATATAAAGCGCCTGATACCGATAGCAGTGCCGCTGAGTGTGACAGTTCTTGCGGCGATCTGTTCTTTAATGTCACCGTATTTTACGATAGGGCCTGCAATAAGCTGAGGGAAGAATGCTATGTAAAGAAGTAAATCTCCGAAGGAGTGCTGTGCTTCGGTTTTGCCGCGGCGCACGTCTACTACATAGGAGAGCACCTGGAAAGTGTAGAAGGAGATGCCCACGGGGATAGTGAGCGACGGAATCGGGAGATTTATGGGCAGTGCGGAATTTATAAGTGTGATAAGCCAGGGGATATATTTAAAGAATGCCAGAACAGCAAGGTCAACTGTGACGCAGGCTGTACATATAAGAGATTGAGTCCGTGGCTTGCATTTTGTCATGAGCAGGGTCATCGACCAATTGAACATGACGGAGCTGAGCATGATGATTATATAGACAGGCTCACCGTAGGCGTAGAAGATGAGGCTGACCGCCGCAAGAAGCAAATTCCTTGCACCTATAAATTTTGATGGGATGAGTGTATAGATAGCCCAAACTGCGGGCAAGAATATAAACAGGAAAACAGTTGATGAAAATACCATGAAAACCTCATATTCTTGTAATTGACCCAATATAGTAATATCAGTCGATTACAGCGCACAAATATTCATTATAATTATACCATCTTTTTTGCTGTATTGCAATATGTTTTTTAAAATAATCTGCCACTTTGGAAAAATTATTTTTCAATTTTCATAAAACCTCTTGACAAAAACATTCGACTGTGATATAATATACAGGCGCTCATATGAGGAGTGTTGAGGTAACGGAAAATGCCGGAGTGGCGGAATTGGCAGACGCCCGGGACTTAAAATCCCGTGGGACTCATATCCCGTACCGGTTCGAGCCCGGTTTCCGGCACCAAAACCGAAAGCTAAATATCGCGCGGTAGAGCAGTTGGTAGCTCGTCGGGCTCATAACCCGGAGGCCGCAGGTTCAAGTCCTGCCCGCGCAACCAATTAGTGCGACCAAAAAAGATATCGCACGAAAAACCCGAGATTTTCTCGGGTTTTCTTCATTTTTCTCCGTTTTTCTCGCTTTTTCAAAAATCAAAAAATAGTCAAAATAAAAAGATATCATTTGAGAAAAACGACTGATCGGAGGGATTTGAACTACCGACCTCCCCTTTTTGACACAAATTTCAGAGTTTTTTGAGCAAAAAAAGGACGAAAAACGAAGTAATCAATTGTTAAATCTTTATGTCTTGCAAAACAAATTTAAAAGAACCTTATTGGGGCGAATTTTTACAGATTGATTCTGTAAGATTCGCCCCTTTTTTTATTTCATTGTTCTTGATCGGTTCTCTCCTTTATTACCCGTACACGTTTTGAAACCTCTTCTTCTGTAAGTGGTTCGGAAGGATAAAGAACCTCAAGAAGTTTATCACACATCAACAGCAGATCAAGGTCAATGTCAGCTTCAGGCTTTCTTATTTCTCTTTTTATGCAGTCACCGATCAGTAGTGCCATAAGCATACTGAATGACTCTTTGTTTGATTTCATATTCATGCTCCTTTTTATGAAAATCTTGGTTTGCAGATAAATGCATCTATATATAAATGTCAAAAGACTGCCTGATTGTTGCAAGAAAAGAATAACATTTACAAAATATTCAAAATGCAACACTGCCATAGTGTAATGAACACTATGGCTTTTTTTCCTTAATCAAGTTCATAAAAAGAAAGGATAAAACAACCCTATGGAGGTGAAATCATATGTCAAACAAATACAAACCTTTTGAATACAAAAAAGAAGATGTTGACTGTAAGCTCTGCCTTTACTATGCCAACGGACTATGTTGTAGTGTACGATGCTGCTGTCTGGAAGAAAAACTAAAGCTCGATTCCCCAATAATAAATTGGCTCGATAAAAAAATACAGGAGGACTTACACTATGATTTATTAATGCTAAAACGAAAAAATCAATGACAGAAAGGAATAACAATTATGCTCAAAGCAATAATCGAACACAAAGGTAATACTCTACTCCTCGAGTTTCCGTGCAAGCGGATGCTTCTTGCGGAACACCTTGCTTCCATCGGTATCCGTACGGCAGCACATGACATCAAATGTATCGATGAGGAGGATGCCCCCATCAAAGTCAAGATATACGGAGAAAGCGAGTTTGATGCCAAGTTCGCTTCTGTTGTTTCTCCCGAGAATACCCTCTCCGGTGTCAACAGCTTCTGCGAGATCTACCACAATATGCCCTACGCAAATAAGCTCGATATTCAGAAAGCAGTGCTGAACGGCGAAGTGTCCTCGCTTAAGGAATTCGGTCAGCTCATGTTGAATCGCCGTCAGCAGGATACCACCGAGCACTACTACTGCCCTCTTGTTGCCTCAGTCTATAACTACAATGATTACGGTGACCTCGAAGAATATCCCGACGAGTATGACGGAGAGTTCCTCGCGCCGTATGAAGACCGAATCCGTGAGCTGATTCAGCGAGAGGAGGCCTTGGATGAAACGAATCTTGCGGAATACTTCGACGGAAGCAACGGTGCAGTTGCAAAGCTGAAAGAGATCCACTTCAGCACACAGAACGTGGACGGTGTACTCTACGGAGATATCCGCGTGGAACTGACCGAACCTTTTACGCCTGAAGAAGAAGTCGAATTCAAGGAATGGGCAATTGGTCAAATGGCGGACGGCTGGGGTGAGTCATTTGAACAGCGCGAGATCCGCATCCCGGAAGGCGAGCTGTACGTCAGCTTCTGGAACAGCGGCAGTGATTACTTCATGCTGAACAGCGACGAGTTTGACGAATATCTGGCACAGGACCAAGGCATGGGAGGTATGGAATAATGGCTTGGCTTTTCTCAAAGGTCACAATGAGAGATGACCATAACGAATCCGAATTCTTCGTCAGCGGATTTCCCCGGGAACCGGATGACCTTGAAGGCTGGACCGCATACCACGAATTCCTCGATGAAATCACCGAGGACACCATCGTGAATATTCGTGCAGAAGCCTACCTCTACGGCGAAGGCGAAACGGTCAAAGCAACGCCCGAAGAAGTCGCATATATAACTCTTCGGGATAAAAATGATCCGAACTTCCTCTCGGGACACTGTGACTGTATTGGCGAATCAGACTTCAACCTGTCGTGGTATCCGGGCGAATTGTTCGGTCAAGATTTTGTTGAACTTTGAAAGGAGAATCAAAATGCAGTATTTTGATAAAAACGGAAATGAGATCAAAGCAGGCATGTACATCACACTCGGTGATGGATCTGTCCCCGAATTGGTGTATGATACTGTCGATGCCTACGGCAATCCCGATCTCGGTGTCAACGCATCCAACGAAGCATACCTCGAAAGGAATCCTTTCGCAAGCCGCGAATATTACTCTCTGTCTAACTTCGATATGCGGGAAGTTGAGATCTGCGATCAGGAAGAAACCTTCGGGCAGACAATGTAAAGAAAGGAAAGGTGATATGCCATGAACTATTTTGAAAAGCAAATGCGCGTACTCTTCGGTGAAAGCGAGCTGTTCTCCGAAGCAATGTACAGCGGCAAGATGATGATCGGTAAGATCGATCAGGATGTCCGTGTCAAGCTCGAATTCATTTCGACGAACATTGCCAAGCAGTACAACGCAATGAAAGTAACTGTTCTCAACCGTACTGAGGGTGAGATCGACAAGACAGTATTCCCGTTCAGAGATATTCTCGGTCTCAAGAACGGATACGATCCCTACATTTGGGATGAACCGAACTGTACAGGATGGTATGGTTTCAAACCCACTGCCGAAGAAATTGAACGTATCTCCGACACCATCAACGATTACATGTCCATGTTTGCTGACGAAAATCTCGGCTATGAAATGAGGTCAATGTGATGGAAAAGAAGATCCCCGTCGGTAAGATCGACTTCCTTGATTCCAAAGGCAATGTCGGCGATACCTGCTATTACTACACCGAAGAAGAATTTCTCAAATCCGTAAAACACGAAAATTACTACGGCGCTCCTATGGTGGTGACTGTCTTTCGGGATGAAAACGGGCAGACAATCCCGCTCGATTTCATGAAGGACTTCGATCCCTATCCGCAGGGGTTCC
>CAJGCT010000006.1 GCA_904501985.1 uncultured Clostridia bacterium | reverse complement strand
TTGTAATTCGGACGGTTAAAATCTTTTCCCGATTGTTTGTCAACATATATACAGCTTCTTTCAATACCCAATGCTGTCAACGCTATCATCTGCCGATCTTCATTCTGCTCCTGTGATGATACTCTCACATATCCGTATGCTTTATTGCCCATGTGTTGTTCTCCTGTTCTTCTTTGGTGTTAGTTTTTGCTGAACGCGAAGCAAAAAAACTTCTACAGATGCTATTTTGAATTTTGCATATATAGCCATTTTAACCCAAAATGTAATAACGGTAAATAACAAAAAGGTAAAGCTTGCAAATATTGATCACAATATAGCAAGCTTTATCTATATGTAGTTTGCATTTTCTACCTGCGCAGCATCTTACGCAATATCTTGCCGTAAACAAGCTTTTTTTCGAGGTTATACTTGTTTATGACAATCTCACAACTGTCCCCAATCTTGAAATCTCCGTCATACTGTAAGGTATTGTAGGAACAGAGTACGTCGGTAACTCCGTCGTACAAGCGGCAGAACACACCGCCACCGTATTTGCCCACAATCTTTGCAATTCGTGTACAGCCAAGCGGATGCCTTGTTTCAATACCGTCAAAGGGGTGCGGCATAGTCTGCTTTATAGAAAGCTTCATAATTCCATCGGCTTTGTTATACTCGATTATCATTGCCTTGCGTTTATCGCCGGGATGCATTACTTCACGAAGATCGGGAACTGCACTGTAGCCGATTTCACGCTGAGGTATCATAACGTCATAGCCATTAAAGGTTACGGTGCAAACACCTCTACCGACGGAGATAACCTTGGTATCAACAACCTGTCCTGCCTTGCACCTCCGCTTTGAATTGGCACGGCGAATTTTTTCAAGTGCCAGCTTGCGGGATGCTATTGCAAAGCCTTCCTCACGCTCAATGTGGGTAATAACGTAGTCTACTTTTGCCCCACACATTGAATGAAGAATGTGATACCCGGTATCAAGCTTCTCCATAAACACCTCGGTTTCGGGGATGATGACCTTTACACGGTAGTTGATAATGATAAGGCATCTGACGGTTTTCCATGCGAATTTTGTTTCGCCATTGGGAATTATGTTGAGCTCGTGCAAATCAACGCCTGCAACTTCTCCGGAGATAACCGATTGTCCTCGATATGAAGCATATATCGCCTGCCACTCATTTCGTTCTTCATCGGTCAGTTCTTTGTCAAGCTTTGTTAAATCTAGTTCGTTAAAATTCATTTTGTGTCCTCCTTTGAAAAAAATTTTTATAATTTAAGCCGTGTTTCCCATCGGAACCACCTTATTTCATCTCACTGAGCATCTTTTTTGTAGAAAACCACGCCGTCCCTTGTAATAAGTGCGAATTTGTAATTGCAGGTAGAGCTTATCAGCTTCATCTGCTCTTTTGTTTCAAGAAGAAATATAACTACTTCGCACTTTTGGTCTTCAAACTTATCATCCGCATATCGGGCAAGCATTCGCTCATTGCCTTGCTGTACGGGAATTACCGATATTTCACGGTCATGCTCAAGCGTGCTTACAAAGAAACGGATCGACACAGGCTTACGGCTTTTTCTGTGCCATATAACCTGCGGCAAAAATGAAAGCAATACATCAAAGGAGCGTATCATATCGTAATCTGGCTCTCCGCCTTTGACGTGGAGAATATAATCACTGCCATAGGCAAGCATTTTGTAGTTGCCATAGTAACACATTTGCCTGGCGTAATCTTCTATACCGGGAAGCTCTATACCAAACTTGTGATTAACCGCTTTTAACAGTTGGCTTAAAAGCAGTGATTCATATTCGCCAATAAGCTCTTCGACATATTTCTGGTAAGTATTAAGATACATTCTATGTCACTCCTCTCATTCTTTTTTTACCTCTCTCAAGGAATTAAGATAGGGATCAACGTGCAGCAGTGTGCAGTCCTCGGTGATACAGTTAAAAATAGTGCTCATTACATAAGCCGTCATATTCTTGATCTGCTTTTCGTTTTTGTGAAGCTTCGCCATAGCCGATTCAAGTGTTGAAACATCAATTTCATACATACGGCTTCTGACTTTCCTGCGAGGTAAGACCGCACCGCCAATCTTGAAGCTTTCGGAATAGAATAGTCGTTCAAGTGCATCGTATAAGATTTTTCGTTCTTCCTCCTCAAAAGTGTCAAGCTGACAGTTTTCAAGAATATCCTCAAAGCTGTATACATCGTCCGTCTGTCCGTCCGCACTCTCTGTATTATCACTTACACTATGACTGACAGACTGACTTATCTCAGTACGATTTGAATAAGTCTGATTATTATAAGTCTTATTAGGGTGCCGATTTGGCAGTTCTTGAACTTCTGTTTCGGCAGTTCTTGATGTGCCATTTTGGCATATCTTGATATCCGAAATCGGCATATCAGGAATGTATAAACCTTCGGTGGTTGTAAGCATTTCATCGGGATTTTCATCAGAAAACTGTTCTTTAAGACATGCCGAATCGGCAGTTCTTAAATTTTCACGCTTTACATACTTTTTTGCACACGCTTCATCAAGCTCGGGCTTGACAATGTAGATTCTGTTGGGTATACCTCTGCCGCAACGCTGTTCGGTTATGAGATGTGCCGTTACAAGTTTCTTGAAAGCCGAGATTGCTTTTTTATATGTAATTCCAATATCGTCGGCAATTTCTTCACGGGTGTATATGAGGTACACCTCATCATTATCATTTATCCAGCCGTTTTGCTTTGACAAAGAAAGCCTGTCGTAGAGTAAAGCATAACTAAGCTTTGCATCTGATGACAGGCTCTTGTATTTGGGATTTGCAAACAGTGATTTTGGTATTTTCAAAAAATCGCAGCTTATAATGTCGTTTATTTTATAGACGTTCATTTTTTTTACCTCCGTATTCAGTTATTTATAATATCAGACGCATCTGTTTCGAAAAAATCATCGTCTGTGTACACTGTTGCCTTTCTCTTCATCTTTTCAGCGAAAGCAGCAACAGTTCTTCTGTTTTCTTCATCTTCGGATGTGTCTGTGGGATTATCATAAGTGTTTTCACTAACATCTTCTTCCGGCGTAACATCGAATCTTGGTGCTTCATTTTCGAGTTCTTCATCAAGCTTACGCCATTTTGGAATGTATTCGGATACTCTTGTGTACTTTAAATCCTTGTATGACGAAAGCTCATCGGGAATTATTTTAAGCCCTTTAAGCGGCTTCTGACCTCGTATAAGCACGAGACACTGTTTGTTGTCCATTTGAAGTATTTCTTCGGGGTACATAAGCGGTCTTGTGTTGTTAGTCTTGGTTTGTCTGTAGCCCGTAACCTCTCTTGTGATCGGAGAGAATAAGGGCGTCTGCGGCGCCATGCTGTTTGTAAGCTGAATTGTAACTGCACCGCATCGCTTTGAAATATATTCCGACGTCATCATATCGTTACAGCCGAGTACAAGCTGTGTGTCACAGTTGCCGACAATTTCTTCCCATTCTTTTACGGGATAGCGGTCGGAGAGCTGTGCTATGGACTGCACGATTATCTGACAGTTGATACCGTAGCCACGAACAACGGATATAGTTTTCTTAAAGTCAAGTAGCTTACCAACATTACAGAACTCATCCATTATGAAGTTTACTTCTATAGGAAGTCTGCCTCTTTCGTCGCCGTGCTTTCGTGCATAGTCTGACAGTTTCTTAAAGAGCATTGAGAAGAACAGCGAGGAAAGAAACTCATAAGCGGTATCCTGTGCCGAGATGATACAGAAATACGCACAGGGCTGTTTACCGGGAAGCTCCAGGTCTATATCGTGGTACTTCGTAATCTTATCAACAAGCTTATTCTGAAATACATTCATACGGGAGCCAAGACCGATAAACACGTTACCCCAAAGGTTGCTTGCGGCCTGCTTGAAAATGCCGTAAGGACCTCTTGCCGGATGATCGAGTGGAAGCTTTTGAAACTTTGCGTCAAGACTTTTTGCACTTTCACTTGAGAGTATCTTGTATATCGCTCCGAGAGAACGCTCGTGAAGCGGCAGAAGCTCATTTGTGATAGGATTTCTCATACTCTGAACATAGAGAATAAGCGCTATAAGTAAGTTCTGTTCAGCTTTATCCCAGAAGTCCGCTTTGTCTCTATCCTCGGAGGTGTTACGGATTATGATTTCGGCAACAGACTGTACCATATCAACGTCGCCCTCTGTTTCACCTATACAATTCCACCCGTCGGAATTTTCCATATCAAGCAGATTAAAAGCACGAACAACATAGCCGTTATTACGAAGATGCTCTGAATACTGTTCAAACAGTTCGGCTTTCGGGTCAACAATAATCATACTTTGCTTTTTCACCGAAGAAAGAAGCTGTACCATCTTGAGCATAAAGGGTTTTACAAAGCCTCGGCTCTTACCGGAGCCTGTCGCACCGTAAACTATGATATGCTTATTAAGTCCGGAATCGTCTCGCAGACCGAGATAGCTCGCAAACTTATCGTCGTCAAGCATACTGTCCTTGACCTTACAAAGAATGGGACAAGGTATTGAATCCGCCGTTCCCGATACAAGTATCTTCTCGCGTTCCTTCTTTGTCATCCAGCCGGAAGTACCGTGTGTTCCTTCGTTTGATACAAAGAAATTTCTTTCGTCCTTTGTAATCTTAACGCCTGTTATGAGGTGTATCCATTTACCAGATATAAGGGCGTACATTATGAAAAGAAAGAAGATAACACCGAGTCCTTGAGGAGTGAATGCTGCTTCAATACACTTAATAGGATTGAGCGAGAACACCGGCTCTGCTGTACCGTTATTGAAGTTATACAGTGCCGTTATGAAGGAGTTTATAAAAACGCCGTAAAGGTATATTATAACTACCGTGCCGACCACATACAGTATCGGATGCTCCATAAACTTTGCTATGACTCTTTCAAGCCTCGGATGCTTTGCTATTAGTTCTTTTAACTTTTTTCTCGTCTGCACACACATATCTCCCTTCTTTTGTCATATACGGTTTTGTAAGATCTTCCACTTTCGTTGTTTCGTGAAAGAATGCTTCAACTATTTCTTTTTCAAGTGTATATAGCTTTTTCTCTCTTATACCGCATCTCTTTACAATTTTACCAACCACATCTTTTTGAAATGGAAAGCAACAAATATTTGGTATGGAAGAACTGTCATACCGCTTTAATTGTCTGAGTGCCCGTTCTATTCTTCTCACATTCATATCGATGGTAAATATAAATGGCTCACCATCAATTATGCTGTCACAGAATGAAAGCTCCCTCGGTAACTCACTGACGCGACCAAGTGAAGTAGCAAGTCTGTGACTGTATCCCCGAAGCTTCATAACGCTGAGTTGTGTCACCCCGTTGCGACCTGTAGGAACAAGCAAGTAGTCGTACCCAAGTTCCTCCAAGGCTCTGTCAAACAGTGTCATACCTCTTGGAAGCTTCTCACTCTGTTTCGTAGGATGTGTCACGTTCCACAATTCCTCCAAGTCTTTTCCTGCAAGGAGTATCTGTATATCCTTAACACCTCGCATTGTACTGAGTTCTGCTGTGAATGTTTCTCTCTCGTATCCGGGGACAATCCAATCTTCAGCATTCTCAACATAGTAAACCACATTTGCAATGTTTTCGGTTTTCAATATTCCTGCAAACCTTGTTCCCGCAAGTGATTTTACATTGTTGTCTGTTCTGAGCATCAGCGTATTTAAGAACCCTGCTTCTTTTCCTGCAAGCTCCGATGTGTTCTCACAAAACACATCTATTCCTGCAAGATGCATTGTAACATTACAATGTGCAAGCATAAGTCTTCTCTTATATGTTGCTCTTTTAGTATCCATCCTCATATCCTCTGCATATGTAAACCCCATTTCTGCAAGTGCTTCACGTCCTTTATATGTAAGCTTGTAGCTCATACCGTTTGTTTGCATTTTTATATATCCTCTGTCCTCTAAAGTGAACATGGACGTTGCTGAAAACAACTTCGAATCGTAATATCTCCAAAGATCTGTGGGGATATATCTGCAAAGACCGCAAAGACGTAAAACCCTGTAATCCTTTATGTCAAAATTCACTTACTTCGTCACCCTCCACAGTAGTGCGCACCTACACTGAATTTTTGAAATTTTCAGAGTCCGAAAAGCCCTGTAATCAGGGGCTTTTCAGACTGTTTAAGGGTGACGAAGTTACTGTTTTTTTCGGTGCCTTAAAAAACGCTATTTTTTAATGTACTTCGTCACCCTTAAAGCTCATCCCGAGACAGTAAATCCCAAAAAATACTGCCGTCCTCAGGAGGCATAACATATATTTCGCAACGCACATCATCGGATATTTTTGAGAAAAGACCGATACTCAAAATGAACTGCGAGTCATCGGCAATCACTCTGCCTTTGAGTACGTTGGGTATCATTTTCCAGCCCTTGTTGTCATTGTCAAGAGCATTATGTTTTTCGTAATTGCAGTATTCCACAATAGCAAGAAACGCTTTGTCAAAGAATGGCAGCTCGTATTTGTAGTCACGCAAAAGTCTGTTTACCGTATCACCGATATATCCGCTGACACGGTAACGGCAATTCGGAAGCAGCGTGTTAAGGGTGATATGTAACCATCCGTCACGGGTTTCCTCAACGGCTCCCGCTATCTTTGCAACGCTCTTGTCGGTAGTGTAACAATCGCTTACAACGTCCACTTGACGATATCCATCAAGCAGTATTCTTGAACGGATGCACAGCGTTTCGACCTCACACATATAGTCGTCTATCTCACGCTCGATAACCCCGGAGGACTTACTTGTGGAGGCTTTCATCTGTGAAAGATGATGCTGAATTTTGTTTGCATCCTCTTGTAGTTTTGCAATTACTTCTTTGTAATTATCTGTCATACTTTCCTCCGTTTTTCAAGGTCAGATCTCTTTGTTGTTATGAGGTCATACATTATAGGCGATGCCTTAATCTCGATACACACCTTGTTCTTGTTGGCACAAAGGAGAGCTTCGCCTCTGCCGTTGCGTATAATCTGCATTGTTTCCTCATCCGAAAGCGAGAGATACTTTTGTGCTGTAAACGCTTCATCTTCCTCAAGGTGAAGAAGAATTTTGAAGCTTGAAAGGTTAAGTATGTCTTTGCCGTATCTTCCGGTGTCCGCCGAAAAACTGCTTGACAAGTCCTGTGTTGCCTGAATTGCCGCACCGCCGAAGCCTCGGATAAGTCGGAAAATCTCCTGCACATAGTTTGCCGCAAGCTTGTTAGCACCTGCGCCGATGAGAGTCCATAACTCGTCAAGGAATATGACTTTCTTCTGAATACGGCTTTCTTTTGCTTTGTCCCATACAAATTCAAGTGCCATAAACATACCTATAGGCTTTAATGCATCCGTCATTTCTGTCATATCAAGTACAATGTATTTATTTGATAGGTCTACATTTGTTTCTCTGCCAAACGATGCAAGTGAGCCCGTTGCAAACTTCTCAATCATAAGAGAAAGCTTCTTTGTTTCCTCTCTTGAACAAAGTTCCGTATATAAATCTTTGAGTGTCGGCATTCTTTTAAAACTACCGTCTTCGTTGTAGAGAGAGGCATTGTCAAAGGTGATACCAAAGGTCTCGTATGTACGGATAACTGCACTGTCAAGGAGGTTTAGTTCATCCTGCGTTATGTCATTTTTTATGAGTGTAAAGAATATCATAAGGCTCTGGAGCTTTTCTGCAAGTATGGAGTCATTACGGGTGTCAGCCTTAATCTCATAGTCGGTTGAAAGACTTGTTTTGCGTATCTCCATAATGTTAATGCAATCCTTTGATGAGGGTGCAATCTTGATGTATTTGCCGCCTATAGCCTCGCAAGCATCAATGTATTCGTGTCCCTTTACGGGAGCTATAATGAATACCTGGGTACCTTGCATACGAAAGCGTAAAGCCATTGTTTGAAGTAAAAATGTTTTACCAGCACCGGTAGTACCGTAAATACAGCCGTTGGCGTTGGCGTATTTGTCGCTGTCAAATATATCAAGAATTGCAACTGAGCGATTGTACTTATTCAGCCCTAAAAAAATACCGCCTTCATCATATATCTCGAATGATGAAAACGGAAACGATGCTGCAAGCGAATCGGTTAGTACGTTTCTTCTGCCTTTTCGCTCAATATCTGCATCAACAGAAAGTATGGGAAGCGAGGACAAAAAGCATTGTTCGTGCTTGTAGTCAGCTCTTTTACACACCATACTCATTGAACTACAGAGCGTCATTACATCTGAAACTCTCTGTTCAAGTTCTTCCACATCATAGGCTGTAATTTCGATAACAGTGGACATATAGTAAAAGTCCTGACCGCCTCGGTTCATACCTTCCTTTAAGAAAAAGCCTGATGAAATTGCATCGTCAAGCTCTTCAAAGTCCTGCCTTGTGTCGTCAACCTCACGCATTTTACTGCGGTTTAACATTGTTTTCTGCGAGATGCGGGAAAGTGTCTTATCTCTTGGCATACGCCTGAATGTGAAGTTTATACCGATGTTGTCTCCCGCTTCAACAAGGGGTGATAACCACGCCGCCTCGTTTCTTGTTCGGTATCCGTAGCCTGCAACGTAGAGGTATGAGTGATAAATGCCGTCAACCACTATGTAATCACGGCTACCGTTATCGACAGAAGAAGGTGCAATAACGTCAAGTACGGAAGTCTGTCCCGTCCACATTTCAGGGATTTCTTCTTTTTGCTCTCCACGAAATGCACATTTTATGCTCTCCATTACGGATTGCTTCTTACCTTGTGCCGCTTTTTTCTTCTTGGGATTATCTGTTTTTGCGGCTTTGGGTTGTCTTTTTTCGGAACTGTTTTCTTCGGGAATTTCTTTTTCGCATTCATATGTATCCTCCTCAAATGGATTTCTGTACTCTTTACTCATAATCTTCACCTCCGAAACTTGAATGTATTTCGTCAAACATACCGTCTGCAAAATTGCCGGGATTTACATGCTTTGAACTTTGCTTATTGATAAAGCCGTAGAGCAGATCAATGAGCTGTCCGTTGTCGTTTATATCAATAACACCAAGCTCACATTGAGATAAATACCTCTGTGCCTTGTATGCTTCATCAGACAGTATTCTTTGAATATCTGAAAAGCGAACATTTTGCTGTGTGAAGTTCTTATTGACATATTCAAAGATAATAAAGAACCTCTTTTTGATTGCGACGTTCTCGGAAAGACCTTTTACAAAGTCCATTTCGTCATAAATCATTGCCTCTGTCTGCTCGTTAGGTTCGTTTTCTGCATAGTGTTCGTGACGCTTTAAGTAGTCGTCAATGTCGGCTCTTTCTGTAACAACCCGTATTTGCATATTGTCGGGTGCTATCTTGAGATAAGAGGCAAAGTAGTAAATAATATTCTCTTGTTCAACATCGCTTTTAAGATAGAAGTTTACGGGTAGTACTTCGAGAATCTTTATGTATCTGCCGTCCTTCAAAAGCACAAGACCGCCTGTTACCGTTTCGATGGGTAACCACTTCTGCGTACTGTCGGAATAGTATTTTCCGAAGAACTTTTCATCTTTCTTTTTTGAGAGTGGATTTCTCATTTGACCTCACCTCGATACTCGATTATTTTTCTGTTTCTCAGCCATCGCCACCAGTTCTTTACGAACAGTGATAGTGGATCGTCGTTGATACCTATGAGAGCAAAACCACCGATGGGTATTACAAAAATAGCAGATACGATTATCTTCCAAGTAAGCCCCAACGGTAAGAGAAGAAATACGAGATAAATAATAGGCAGAGATATTATCCCTGCCTCGATGATATTTCGTACTACAAATACTCCCATAATTTTGCCGCCTTCTTCAAAGTTTGCGGGAATGTAAAATTCGTTCATTTAATTCCCATCCTTTCATCAGCGTCACCTGCAGCGACACACAGGCACATTACAACAACGCCGAATATTACGCCGAGGATAAAACTAATAATACAACCTAACATAGATTTTCATCTCCTTTCATTATTCTTCAGGTTCAGGTTCGGGTTCGGGAAGAGATAGACTCCATAATGGTCCTCCCGAGCCTGCGTTTTTTGCTTCTTTAAGGATTGTTGATACATCCCATTCCTGTGTACTTCGATTATAGCTTACGGGATCGGCAACAAGAATTCTACCTTTGTCTGTAACTCCTCGAAGTACGATAAAATGACCTGTATTTGTGAAGTGCCCCGCACCCATAATTGCAATTATCATTTTGCCATCCTCAAGGTGCTGTTTAAGCTCCTCTGCACTTGATTTACCGAGCTTTTCAACAGATAATCCAAAGTGTTCAGCGGCGTTTGGAATAAGGGATATATAGCTTCCGCTGCCTTCACAGACATAACCGTTGTCATACGACCATTCTGCAACCTCAGTTGGATCTGTTTCATCACCCGTAAGATTTGATATTGCTATTGCAAGAGCAGTAGGACCGCAGCCTGTTACACCGATAGTATCTGTTTTGCCGTACTTTTCATTCGCCCATCTTTCGTCAAGCTGATTGAAATATGTAAGTCCGTCAAGGGTTACACCATCGTAATTTTCAAGCCGGTCTTCGTCTATGAACTCATTGTCAGGCGTTACCTTTTGTCCCGTAAATACGTTGTACATAAGGTTTGCCCAGTTTTTCTGCTCATCATCGAAGCCCATTTCATCCATAATCTCATCGGGAGTCTTGTTGTAGACTTCTCCATCCTCATCGACAGAGTAGCTTATGTCTATCATATACTCAACGTCGCTTTCGTTTATAGCTTCTACCTGCTGTTGCTTCTGAACTGCCTGTATGCAAATGAGCCTTGTAATATCGGGTTCAACGCCTTCCTGCTGTTCGTCAAGCACCTCATAATAGTAGCTTTCCATTTCTGCGGCGTGCTCATTTCGGGAAATGAGGTCGTCAAATCCCGAAAGAGCCCAATTCACAAGAAGTTGAGGAAGAGATACGATAATGATTATGGGGATAAGCAAGAGAAAAAGCAATGCACCGATAACGGTAAATACCTTTTTCCAAGGTATAACCTCGATAGCACCGATAATAGCCTGTGCATAGTTCTGTGAAGCAATGCCTGTGGCAATTTTAATTATTCCGCCTACGACCTGAGCTCCGTGAGCAGCCTTCTGACCTGCGCTTTTTTGCTGCTCCGCCATTATCGCTTTCACCTCGCTTATATTCGCCCTTACGCTTTAAGGGTTCTGTGTCTTTGGTGTAGTAATTCTTTTTGCCTTTACGGTTTGCCGCCGCAGGATCATATCTTCCGAATTTATATTCGGGATTTACTCGTCTTTCGGTGGTACTCATATTTGTATTTGCGACATAGTGCGAATTGCCACCGTGTTCAGAGTACGAAGCTCCCGCATTGTTGACAACCGTACCGTCTCCACGAACGGAAGTAATATTGTTTACACTAACACCCGTATTTCCGCCCGAAACATTGCTTGAAACTCTGTTTCCTCCTGCGATTACCGTGCTTCTTCTGTCTGTTCTTCCGTTATCGGAGGATACGTTGGAAGTATGTACATCGGAATCGCTGTTTACAGAGGAGTTACCTACAGCGTTGTTATTTACACTTCTGTTATCGGAAGGTCTAAGGCTTCCCGATGTTCTGCTCATACCTTGAGTCTGAGGCATAGCGGGAACTGTGACACCATTTGATCCTGTCTTAACAGCAGGAGTGTTGACGGTTACGCCACCTTGCACACCACCGCCCGTATTGACAACAGACTGATTTGAATGCGGTACGGATGCTACGGGAGGTGTAGGAATATTTGTCCTTCCACCCGATGTATTCCTTGACAGCGGAGGACGGGATGTGTTCTGTGCCCTTTGCTGATTTGAGGAATGACTATCTCTGACGCTATTGCTAACAGAACTGTCGTGTATGGCTGTACTGTTTCGTTCTGTCATATGAGGTGTGTTAGGCTTAACACCCGAAATATCTCTTGCCAGCGGAGGATGTGCTGTGTTTTGTGTCTTTGACTGATTAAAAGAGCGACTATCCTTTACGTTGTTGCTTACAGAACTATCGTGTGCAGATGTACTGTTTCTGTCAGCGGTATGAGCGATGTTAAATTTCGCACCCGAATTATCTCTCGATATAGGCGAGGTTGATGGAATTTGTGTCCTCGGCTGATTCGAAAAATGTGCATCTCTTCCATTGTTGCTTCCGAAACTGCTGTGTGAATCTGTCCTATTTCTATCCGTGGTGTGAGGCGTATTCGGTTTTGTGTTTGGCATAGACACTGCGTTTTTAGCGGCGTTCTGTATCTGCGTTTGATTGATCGTGACATTACCGCTGTTTCCGCCAGGTTTTCCGCCTCTTGTTTGTGACTGCGAAGTATTTTTGCCCGAGTTTTTGCGGTTTGAATTCTCGGCTTGAGAGTTGCTTTTACTGTCGCTTACGAAACTGTTGTTTGACCTATTACTGTAGTTATTGTTGCTCGACGCATTGCCTGCTTGCTTATTGGCTATGGTTGTTGTATTGTTATTCACTCTCGTTGTTCTGCTTTGATTGTTTACAGATACATTCATCTGGGCATCACCAGGAGAAGCGTAACCGCCGTTATTTGGTGGAGGCGGATTACTGTTTCGAGGTCTACCAACTCCACCGCCCGGATTGTATCTGCCGCGGCTATGGTTGTGGTTGTCGCCGCCTGAACGGTTACCGTTACCTAAACCGCTCTTCATACCGCCCATATTTTTACTAACAAGTGAAGCTATGCTTTTAACAACTACCATTGTCATACCGCCCGGGAATCTTACACCAACACTGTTACTTGTCTGTGCAGGGTTAAGTCCTATTTTCGCTATATGTGCGTCAATCTTTCTTGCAACACGTGTCAAAGCCATTACAAATACAAGCCATACAATAATGTTTGACGCCCACATATTAACCATTGCGTTCATTATGAGCTTTAGGAAGATGATATTCATAATGAGCATAAGGTTCATAGAGCCGTACATTCTGCACCAGCCCTTGAATATATCGTTGGTATTCTTACTTCCGCCCATAGCAAAAGCGAGAGGTGCCATAAATGTGAGAACACAGGCTATGACATATCTCTCGCCTATATCAAAGAACAGCTTTATCAGCTGAATAATGAGAATGATACTTACGATTATGGCTATAAGCCAGGAAACACCGCCTGCAGCCGAGAACATAAGTCCCGATGGCGGAGAAAAAGCAAAGCTTCTCGGGATGTTAAGGTATGCAACAACCGTTGCCGTCATTTTGGAACACATTTCGCATATTCGAGGAGATGCAAGGAGAAGAAAGCTGAAAGCAAAGGTACGCATAAAAAGAAGCTTCGGATCTTCGCCCTCAAAACCTGCTCCCGACATCATACTCTTTAATGTCTGAAACACGAGGTTACCAAGTAAAAGTGCCCATCCGAGAGCAAGAATGATTTCGGAAATGTCATTTACGATAGGAGCTGCCTTTCGGAAATAGTCCATATCCATCGTCATAACGTCGATAATATCGCCGAACACATAGTCTGCCATATCTTCGATAAGACCGTATCCCCACTCTATCAGCCCCTTCATAATGGGTTCAAGCAAAGACTAAACACCTCCTTCTTTGTAAAAAAATAAAGCAACCAACTTTTTTGAAGCTGATTGCTTTGTACATTGTTGTTTGATTGTTAGATAGTATCCTTACGAAGAATCTCAAGATACTCCTCGTAAGCAAATACGCGGTTTCTTGATGCATTGTCGGTTTGCTTCAATATGCCGCATTCCTCTAATTTTGCAATAATCCTTGAAACGGTACTATAAGAAATACCAAGTTCTTCGGAAGTCTTACGAGTATCAATAATTGGATTCTTTTCAAGATAGTCAAATATGATTTGTGCATTCTTTGATGCTTTTCCCATATTTGATATCAGTTTAGCATTCTTATTGTGAAGCTCTGAAAGTTTCTTAATAGTGTCCACTGCCTCATCCGAAGACTCTGCGATAGCTCTTAAAAAGAACTTGATCCACTGCTCGTAATTATCCTTGTTTCGGACTTCGCTCATACGGTCATAATACTCAATACGATTCTTTTTGAGATAATATGAAATATACAGTGAAGGAGAATTCAGAGCTTTCTTTTCCATGAGAAAGAGAGTGATAAGAAGTCTTCCTACACGACCGTTACCGTCAAGGAACGGGTGAATGGTTTCAAACTGATAATGGATAAGTGCCGCCTGTATAAGAACATCAAGAGTATCATCCGAATTGATATACTTTTCAAGATCCGAAATAGCCTCTGTCATATCCTCGACATTCGGCGGGATATATCTTGCGTTTTTAAGAGAACTGCCCTGAGCGCCTATCCAATTCTGTGATATACGGAACTCTCCGGGATTTTTTTCTTCACCTCTGACACCACCTAAAAGGACCTCGTGAGTTTCTTTTATAAGTCTTGAGCAGAGAGGAAGTGTTTTTATTCTTTCAAGAGCGTACTCCGTAGCCTTGATATAGTTTATAACATCCGCAACATTCTGATTTGCATTCTTTTCTACCATAGGATCAAGCACATCTTCAAGAGTTGCCTGTGTGCCTTCTATCTGAGAAGAAAGAAGTGCTTCCTTACGAACATACATTGATACAAACAAGTTCATATTGGAAATATATGTTGACATTGTATCAAGAGCAGAAAGCGATTTTGTAGCAGAAGTCAAAAGCTCTATCATTTCTGCATCTATCTCGATTTCAGGAGGAAGCGGTGACGGACGGAAGGATTTGTATGTTGCTTCGCCTGAAAGATTAGATACATATTCGCCTGATCGTTTCATTGTTTTACCTCCAAACTGAAAATAACAAGTATATTATACCATCATTGTTGTCATTTGTCAAGTCAAATGATTATAACAAGATTTATTATTATCATTTAATCACTTAAATGAAAATAACGAGCGTGTTTTTATTATTGTATTTTCAGTTTGAAATTTTATGCGTCATTACGGTTTAATAGTTGCAAGTCCGTCGAGAAGCGGTCTTACATAAGCAAGGAATGCACCAATGCCGTTGATAATAGCCCAAGCAATCCAGATACGCTTGAGCCAGTCAACACTCTGGTCTACCTTTTGCTGATTGTTTGAAAGCTTCATACCTACAACGCACACGGTAGTCATAAGAGCTGCAAGCACGGTGCTTATTCCTGCAATATGATTGTAGACGTCAACGATAATTCTGTCGGCAACTACCCACATATCATCAACCGCAAATGTAGGAACGGTAAGCATTCCTGCCAAAAATACGGCGAACGGCAGTGCTTGACAAAATAGTTTTTTTAATTTGTTTTTCATATGCTCTCCTTTTTAGCATCGCGAGGCTGTAATGTAGCCCTACAAAAAATTAACGATACCTTTTTCGTATCACATCGGCTAAATATTCGTCACTTAACCCGATACCCTCAAATATTATATCGGTAATACCGTAAGTGCTCTTGTATTCCGCTGTTTGCTGAGATGTATAGTGATTACGGTATCCTTGAAAAATGAGGACAATACGACTGCTTGGAAAGGCAGCCTTTAATTTGCGCAGTAATGACGCTTGATCTAAGCTTTGCATTACCTGTTCAGCTATAACTATCACATCAACAGCATCCTCGATTGATGAAACATGAGTCCAAAAATCGTCTGCGCTGTTGAAGCCATCGCCAACGATACGAATATCTTTTCGCGCAAATGTCATTGCAAATTCGTTCGGACATTTTGCATTCCCAAGCCAAAGTACGACATTTATCACTTTGCCCAACCTATGATAAATACGGCGGTGAGCACCTGCTCATCGACGGGTTCGGAAACTGCGGACACTACGGCATCGTAGTCGAGGGTAAGTACGTCATCGGTGGGGATGATCCATTCGTCGTTAAGGGTAAGGTCTTCGCTTTTGCCGTTGGCGATACTTTTACTGCCGTTGATGCGGAAGCCTATAAGCTTGGTGTTCACCTTTTCGTTTGCCATATCGGTATCAAATGGGATGATAGTCCAGCCGTTTTCAGCGTTTAGTGTGATATCGGTAACAGTAATGTCTCCGGTAGAATTGTTGACTATCATAGCTGATATAGCGGCATACACGGTGCCGTCCTCGGATACGGTTAAGATAAGAGCGGCAGGAAGTGTTACGGAGAAATGTGCGGTATCATATTCCGTACCGCAAAGGTCACAATTGCCGTCGCTGTCGTTATCAACGTGTGCTTCCTCTTCTTCGTAGTAGTTACCGCACTCACACTCATATGTTACGATGTGTAGATCTTTGTCGCCGGGATTGTAGTCTGTTATGTGATTGTGCGAATCCGTTTCGGTGGAGCTGAATCCACAGTCACATTCGGCTGTTCTGCTGTGTTGGGTATCGGAAATTGACAGCCAATATCCGTATACAACATTATGGTTTTCGTATTCGTATTCCGAATAGTCGCAGTATTCACAGCGTACTCTGCGGCGGTGTCTGTCACCGTCATAATCTTTCCATGAGCTGTAGTAAAAGGTGTGTTCTTCATACTCTGGCTCGCTGAGATACTCATCGCAGCCGGCACAGTATTCAACTATTTCATGATCGTAATCATCGTAAGAATAGTATTCGATCTCCTCATCGTGCCGTTCATATTCGTACTCGCCCATTTCACAGTCAACACAGTAAACAAATCTGCGGTGGCGTGCGAAGCTGTAATATTCCCATTCCTCATATTCGTACTCCCCGTGTTCTGTGCCGGAGTCCACCTCTTCACCGCAGTCGTCACAGTATTCATACCAATCGCATCCGTCCCATTCAGTGTAGGTATAGTCATGATAACATTCGCTATCGCCTTCACCACATTCGCAGTCGATTTCGTATCCGCAGTCCTCGCAGATATCGTATTTGATGTTGTAATGAGAGAATGAGTGCCTGTCAGCGGCACCTCCCATATTTTGGTCCTTACCGCAGTTGTCGCACCAATGACGGATTGTGTGATAGATGTCCGTCCAATACTCATATTCTACGGTATAATTGCTGTTTTCACCGCAGTTTTCACAGCTTGCTGCCGATACGGCGATGGGGAAGATGCTTATAAGAAGAATGACAGAGAGAACAATGGATATAATGCGAATTTTATGGTTCTTTTTATGTGTCATAGCTATGACCGTTCCTTTCTAATGTTTATATAAGCATAGTGCCTTTCACATCATTCATGAGAAAGACACTATGCCTCAGATTTGAAAATGATTCATTATCCGCATAACCGCAGCAAGATTCCTGCGGTCATGTACCGTTTTTAATTAACCGTGTCCCATTCAACCACAAATACCACGTTTGCCACGGTTGCATGGTTAAGTCCACGTGATACGGGTGTTACAATGGCGGAGTAATCAATATCTACAGTGTTTCCGCTTCTGTCACCGATGCCGGTCATGTAACATCCGGCTATTGGGGCGGAAATGAGCACCTGCGTATCGGCCTCAGATGTGGTTTTTACTAGTTTACCGCCTCCGATGGATAAGGCAAATCCGATTTTGTTGGAGTTTACCTTTTCATAGGCCATTGTGGATTTCATACCGAACGGGGTAAGATTCCACCCTGACGCAGCGGTTATGGTTACCTTTTTCACTCGAACCGCACCGTAGGAGTTGTTGATTATCCTGCAGTCGGTTGCGGTGACGATACTCCCATTATCTGACATAGCAAGAGGCAATGTAGTAGGCACTACTACGCTTAACTTCGTAGGTATGATCTTGCCATCGTCGTCTATACCGCCGTTGGTTGTAGTAAGACTCACAGGGACGGTAGCAGTACCACCGTTTGACGTGATCTCGTTAGCAGATACAGGAATAGGTACTGCGAAGATAAGTGCAAGAGACAGCATGAAAGCGGCAGATTTTATGAGTGTGCTTTTGCGTATCGTTTTCATTTGAACCTCCTTTTAAGAATTTTTAAATGCGGTAAATTTTGCATAATTTTGGGGATGACAGATAGTTAATCTACTGTATCCCACTCGATGATGAACACTACGTTTGCAATGTTCGCGTTGGTAACTTCATTAGAAAGAGATGTTACGATTGCGCTATACTCGATTGTAGCGTAATTCGCATTGGGATTACCCACGCCGCTCATGTAGCAGCCGTCAATGGGAGCGGAGATAAGAACTTGGGAATCAGCGTCACTGTCGTCGGTTTCAACTTGCATACCACCGCCGATGGATATTGCAAAACCGAGCTTATTGGCATCAACCTTTTCGTTTGCAAGGGTGGATTTGTCACCGAAAGCGGTCAACGACCAGCCGTCACCTGCGGTAATGGAAACCGATTTAACGCGTACTGCACCGAAGGAGTTGTTGATAATCTGACAGCTATCAGCACCGGTAACGTCACCGCTCTGGCTCATTGCCATGGGGAGTGCGGTAGGGACGGTTACGGACATAGCAGTTGCGGCAGGCTCGCCGTCTTCGGAACCGTCAACGGTGGAGGAAAGGTAAACTGGGGTAGTAGCGGAGCCGCCGTCGGTATTGACTTCATTTGCGGATGCGGCAACGGAAAGGGTAAGAAGCATAGTAAGGGAAAGAATAGCAGATACGAACTTTTTCATAGTAGTTTCTCCTTTGAAATTTAAATATTTTTGGTTTTGTATTTGGTTTATGGGTTAATTTTGAACCGTAACGTGTATGATTGCACCTGCACAGCCGAGGTATGCGCCTGTGTTTGGGTCAACATTGTAGAACATGGCTGTACATTCATAGGTTCCTGCATCGAGATTCACCGAAAGAGGTGCTCTCTCGATCTTACTGCCTGCTGGTATTGCGCCCGATTTATAGATCATTTCGCCATTATCGTTTCGGGTGATCTCCACAACCTGGGGATAGCGGTTTACGGTTTCGTTGACTATCATCAGATTGCCGGAAGCCGTACCGTCTATAAAGGTGGGGGAGGTGTTCATTGAGATATTGATCATGCCGTCCGCAACCTTTTCGTGGAGATTTTCTATGACCTTATCTGCGTCCACGGTCTCCCATCCGCCCTCAACGGCTCCGGTGTCGTAGACAATGCCGGGAGTGGGCGAAGTTTCGGGAATGTCGATATCGGTAATAGATGTATCTGTAACATCAATATTGTCGGTATCAACGGTAACGGTGCTGCCAAATTCACAGCCACGGGTAAGTACGACGATAATGGCGATAATGAGTAATATGCCGATCACTATGGCATAGGTGCGATAAGTTTTCTTGTTATCCTTTTCGGGAAAATAAGTTTGTTTCATGTTTTTTCTCCTTTTGCCGTTAATCGGCAATATTTCCTTATAAGATGATGTATCACTAAGGCGGGACCACCAAGCGATGGATAAGATGCTTGTTCATAACTCCTCCTAAAATAAAAACGGTAATCCGTTTTATTCGGATTACCGTTAAGTTGACTATTTGATAAGTGCAGCGTGATCTATTAACTTTATGTATTCGCTGGGGATGCTGCCGTTTTCATCTATAATTCTATCAAGTATCCGAAAAGCATTAACAAGTGCTTTTTCGGTATCCTTACGGTCACGTTTACGAAACGCATGGAGCAGAATAATATTACCGTCTTTCTCATAAAAGATGATACGTAGCATCGTTTCTGCAGCTTTTACACGTACTTCGTACATTTGACGGTACTTGGCTATAGAGAAGTGCTTGACATATGGCTCTGTAAACGGGTTACGTTCATCGCATATATATACAAGCTGAATTTCAAGCTTCTTTCGGAGCTTTTCATCAATGCCCCTCAAAAACTCCTCCACGGGATACTTGTTACCGTCCTTATACGTATATATTTTTCTCATTAAGTCCTCCTGTTTTAACTGTATAGTTGATTAAACATATTACTTCACTCATAATTTTTTCCTCCGTATATAAGCTATTGTTTGTTTGAACATATTTTATCGAATGTATCAGCGGCACGCCTGTCCGTGCTTTCAAGGGCGTGAACGTAGATATTGGTTGTCTCAATATCCGCGTGTCCGAGTCTGACCGAAACTGTTTTTATGTCGCATCCGCTTGCGAGAAGCATAGTTGCCGAAGTATGGCGAAGTCCGTGCAGTTTCAGATGACGGATACCGTGCCGTTTGAGAAAGTTTGAGAATTGTTTCGTAGGCGTGTGCGGATTCATCACATGGCCGTATTCCTCGGTAAAGATATATCCGAGATTCTTCCACGCGCTTCCGAGAAATGATGCGTGTCTATCCTGATGGATACGGTATTCTTTGAGAGTTTCGCATAATCGTTCAGGAATGGCGATGATACGCTTGGAATAGTCGCTCTTAGTATCTTTTTCATTGGCTTTGGTGGATTTAAGCTTATATATGCTTCGTCTTACAGAAAGACATCGTTCATCGAAGTCTATATCATTCCACTTGAGTCCGACTATTTCAGCACGCCGCAGACCTGTGAATAAAGCAACCTCAATAAGTGCGCGTATATGAAGCGGTTCGGTTTTAGCGGCAGACAGCATTTCGTTTACTTCATCAATCGTATATACATCTATTTCTTTGGTTACTATTTTGGGAAATATCAATCGCTTTACAGAACCGATATCTTCCTCGATATACTCCATATTGTATGCTAATGTAAGAACAGAGCGGAGAACAGTAGTATAACGTTTAACGGTTGCAGCAGAAAGAGTGCCATCCTTGCCATCTCCGCGGGGACGGTCGTTGGTAAGATACTGAATAAACTGCTGGACGTGGTATGTTCGGATATCCTTAAGCCATAAGGTTCCGAACATTGGAACAAGTGTATCGGTTATAATACGCTCGTAAAACTGAAAGGTATTTGGTGATAGGGAATTTTTTTTGACATCCAAATAAGTTTTGCAGAATTCGGCAAATCGAATCTTGTCTGGCTTTCTGTCAATTCCGTAAAGTGAAATCTCTTCTTCGAATGCCTTGATAAATGCGTCGATCTCGCGGTTAAGCTTTTGATACGTGAGGTTGGGTCTCGATGGCTTAAAGATTTTCGACTTGCTTACAGGCTTTCCCGCGGCATCAGTACCGCAGGAGATGCGAATCAGGTACGTTCCGTTTGGTTTTTGTGTGATGCTTGCCATAGTTTTTTAGCTCCTTTTTTCTACCTAAACGGTAATTTCTGTACCAAAAAACAGTGAAAAAACTGCTGTTTTCGGGTATCTGCGATGAGTGGCGTCTACCATCTTTTGAAAAGTGCATTTTGAAACTATGTACCAAACTATGTACCAAGCCATAGATTTGACCGATTTTTATCGTTTTTTAAGAACCTGTGTAAACAAAAAATCCGCACCCGAGAGTGCGGAAAAATCCTTATAACATAAAGCAAAAAGGGAGATTTACCATCTCCCTTAATGTTGGTCTGAGTGACAAGACTTGAACTTGCGGCCTCTACCACCCCAAGGTAGCGCGCTACCAACTGCGCCACACCCAGATATCCAACGGATAATATTATACCACAACAGATTCTGTTTGTCAAGGGGTTTTTAAGATAATTTTAGATTTTTTTCAAAACGAAAAAAGGCAATTTTTCAAACGGATGCTGCGCGCGATTTCCGTAATATGACTGTTTGAGCATTTGCAGTGCTTTTTGATTACATTATTTTTGCGAAGTTCCTTAAATTAAAACAGCGCCGCTGCTAAACCTTGCTTTTTAGATCCTCGCCGAGCCGGGAGAGAATCTTTTTTTCAAGCCGGGAAATGTATGATTGCGATATGCCCATCATGTCCGCAACTTCCTTTTGAGTGAACTCGCGTGTGCCGTTCAGACCGTAGCGAAGCGTTATTATGGTCTGCTCGCGCTCATCAAGCTTGTTCAGTGCATCACGTATGGTTCTTTTTTCTTCAATCATCTCAATTCCGTGGGAAACATCATCCTCATCACTTCCCAAAACATCCGATAAAAGCAATTCATTGCCGTCCCAATCTACACTAAGCGGCTCATCAATTGATATATCGTGCTTTCCGGACCATTTTCGTATGTACATCAGAATTTCATTCTCTATACAACGCGATGCGTATGTTGCTAACTTGATATTTTTATCTGCACGAAACGTGTTTATCGCCTTGATAAGTCCGATTGTGCCGATCGATATCAGATCTTCAAGCCCAAGTCCCGTATTTTCAAATTTTTTTGCTATGTATACCACAAGTCTGAGATTATGCTCAATGAGCTTTGTACGTGCATCTGCCGCGATATCGTTGGAATCGGATTCAAGGCTTAGGAGTGCAGATGTCTCTTCAGATGCCGACAGCGGCGGTGGAAGGGAAGCAGCACCGTTTATGTAGTATATACCGCGAATGCCATCAAATCTTTTTTTTCGTATAGAGGCAAACAGTTCCAAAAATCTTGATATTATTTGGTGTATAAAGCCTTTTTTGTCGAGTATTGCTTTCATACATATACCGATCCTTTCATTCTAAATGTAAATAAGCGTCTTTGGAATTATGCCGTCACAGCCTCCGTAGTCTGTATTTTGTGCCGATATTGCTATTAGGGCATCAACAGTTCTCCCGTCAATGCATATGTAGTCGGGCACGAAGCCGATCAGCATTCCGCCGCCTGTAACGCTGTCTGCCGGAATCATTCTGATACGCTTTGTTACAGGCTCAGGCAACGTGACAATATTGCCTATGTTGTATACAGCGCCGATCAGTTCGGGCGGCATGCTATTTTCTAATGATTTTGCAGATACTACAAGTACAGGCTTGTTACCAAACGGATCACGGAGAAGATTACCCGTGTCGCATAGCAGCGTAAGCGAAAATTTGTTTCCGAATATACTTATGTCTGCCAAAATGTGTTGCCTGTCGGCTGACTGTTTTTTGAATTTTCCGTACATCAGACTTACTCCTGCGCTCATTAGGGATATTATTATAAAAGTAAGCGGCGATGATGTGGGATTGGCAGATGCATTCACCGCACCTACTCCGCCGGAGACTCTGCCTACGATGCTGTACAGCGCAGTCATAACTCCGCCAAGACCGATATTTACGGCACCGTATGTCAGAGCCGTGCGCACAATCTTACCTCCGAAAGCACACGCGGACATGATAAGCGCACATAATATGCTTCCTGCTATGAGAATAACCGTAAATATTTGGTGTGGAATGCAGTATTCCGCTATTATTACCGAAAGCGCAAACAGGGAGCCGATTGCGGCTCCGGCGGCAAGCCTTAATGGACGGATTGGCATATTCATTAGTCTTGCCGATATGTAAAGTGCGAGAAAATCCATGGAAAAATTGACCGCAAGCAGGGAATCGGCGTATATTGTGTGAGCCATTAAAGCACCTCCCTCAAAAAATGCGGTGTAATCATTATACACCGCAGGGGATGATTATTTTGTCGCATTTTTTGATAAAAATAAAAAATCATTTCTGATGAATATGAAGAATATATAAAGGCAAAACTAATCGTGTACAAAATTTATTGTATGAATGAAAGGAATCAAAACCATGATTGATAAGATAGCGCTTATTTTGGCGATTATCGGAGGACTTAATTGGGGCAGTATAGGCATTTTTAAATT
This sequence comes from uncultured Clostridia bacterium, assembly GCA_904501985.1. Classification (GTDB taxonomy): domain Bacteria; phylum Bacillota; class Clostridia; order Oscillospirales; family CAG-272; genus Flemingiibacterium. The sequence goes on along the minus strand of CAJGCT010000006.1, from coordinate 27,808 downwards.
TGACCTTGTAGCATGGATATGCGGCGGACAAGGCTCACTTGTAGCACGCATAATATATACCCTCGTAGGTCTTGCCGCCATATGGTGCATTTCGCTTCTTTTCAGAGAGACAGACGCAGCCATCGAAGACGATACAGCAATGAGACGTTAGTCTTGAAGCTTGCCGCGACTTTTTTCATAGTATTGCCGATTTGCAAAATCTGTGAAGAAAGCTGCGGCAGGCTTCATATAATGTTATTATGCGGTAAATATTATGGAATATGGCGCAAATTATACATATTTATCTAATATTAACTATTTTTTATATTAGCTATTGACAAATTAAAAAAAGCGTGGTATAATAATTAAAGAGAATTTTTAATTTTATAAAAGTTCATGACAATGAAATACATATGACGTTTGAACTGCAAGAAAAGTCGTGTGCCGTATGTGGCGGCGTGCAGCATTTTATGATGGAAAGGTAGACATGGCGTATGAAAACCAAAGTACCGCATAATGTTTTGACCATCGCGGAGATGACTAAGCGAAAGAACAGAATCTGTGCAGAGAGTATTGATATCGACAATATAATTCTCACCGATGAGGTGATACGAAAACTGCGGCTGAGTAAAAGTATGTTCAATAAGACTACATATGTGCAGATAATGTGCGGCGGAGTCCGCTATAATGTAGAGGGCGTTGACCGTATGAAGAACGGCAAATACCGCATCACACTTATCTCGCCAAGCTTTTATGCAACGCTTTTCGGCTACAAGGATGAGCCTGTAAAGCTCGCCAAGCTTGCGGCAATATCTTAAATAATAATGCGGTGAATGAGTCCGCAAAAAGCGCATCTGCCAGACGGCAGATGCGCTTTTGTATGTTCAGGTTATCAGATTTGCTAAGTGAAGTTTATCTACAATGTGTGCAACAGTAGCCTCAGGATCGCCGGGGCAGTTTACTACGATATCCGCATATTTTTTGTAAAGCGGCTCACGCTCATAAAAGACGTCCTCTAAAGTTTTCCCCGGAGCTATGGCGATTCCGCGGGTTGCTATGTTGCTTATACGTCTGAAAATTTCTTCGTACGGCAGCTTAAGCCATACACAGACACCGTTTCTTTTAAGATGATCCATTCCGCTCTCGCAGTATACGGCACTTCCGCCTGTGGCAATAACGGAGCGTGTGGTGTCTACCGAGAGAAGTGCTGTATCTTCCGCATTTTTGAAATAATCAAGACCGTTTGTGCTTATTATGTCCTGAAGAAGCTTCGATTCCTGTTTTTGCAGAATAAGGTCGGTATCAATAAATTCGTATCCCACGGTTTTTGCAAGAAGCACGCCAACAGTGCTTTTTCCGCAGCCTGCCATGCCTATAAGAATAATGTTTTTGTTCATTTTACGCTTTCTCCGTGTTATTCGCACTCAAGTGTCACTACTACAAGCTCCGGGGGATTGCCAAAGCGAAACGGGAATGAGCTTCTTCCGAGTCCACGGCTGACAATCATTGCGGTATCGTCATATTCGTGAACACCCTCGGTATATTTGGGGAACACTCCCTGTCCGGGGGCGTAGAGTCCGCCGATCAAGGGGAATCGGAACTGACCGCCGTGAGCGTGCCCGCTGAACACAAGATCTACACCGTGCTCTGCATATTTGTCTATATACTCCGGATGGTGGGCGAGAAGCACGGTATAACCGCTGACACCCTTAAGTGTCGCTGTCAGCTCGTCTGTTATAATTTCATCCCCGGTGATTTCTTCGGCAATAAGAGCCTCTTTCATAACGAGCGGATCGTCAATTCCCAGAATAGTGATTGCATTTTCACCGCGATATATCTGCATACTGCTGTTTCGCAGTACAAAAACGCCTGCATCCGATAATAACGGTTCAAGTGTATCAAAATCATCATTTGCAAACTCATGATTTCCTGTTACAAAATACGTAGGGGCAATTTTTACGGCTTCGGATACAAAAGAAGCTCCGATCTCTCTATCTCCGCGCCTTGCATCAAAAAGGTCGCCGGTAATTACGATTATGTCCGGTTTTGCATCTTTGATGAGCGACAGAAGTCGGTTATTGCCCTCGTCAAATTCTGCACAGTGAAGATCGGATACCTGCACGATGCAAAATCCGTCGAATTCTGTGGGAAGCTTTTTTGATGAAACTTGATATTTGCTCACAGTGATTGTTTGGTTTTCCCACATTATGTAAATAATAAGAGCTGTAAGTACTAAAGCGATAATTACTGTTAACCTTTTATATATTGGTTTCATTGAGTGCCTCCGTGCAGATTTAGTGGTGCATTGGAAGTAAAGGAGTTTTTGCCATGACCAAAAAGCATAAAAGCCATACGGGTATTGTGGGTGAAATCAGTGTGGTGCTGTTAGGTGCTGTACTGTTTTCCATGTCAATGAATATGTTTTTGCTTCCTGCTGGCATAGTCCTTGGAGGAATGACGGGTATTTCCACTGTGCTTAATATGTTTTTCGGCACGCCCGTGGGACTTACCATTATTATTCTTAATATTCCTCTTATAATCGCAAACACATACTTTTTCGGGAAGCATTTCCTCGGCCGCACGATAATCGGTCTTGCGGCAACGTCCCTGTCTGTGGATTTATTTATGTTTTTTCCTGTCCCGGAGGTTGATCCTCTTATTTGCGCTATTCTCGGCGGTGCCTGTATGGGGGCAGGGACGGGAGCACTTATTTCACGCGGATATACAACAGGCGGTACAGACCTTGTCGCCTGCCTTGTAAAACTAAAATGGCGCGGTATTTCCACGGGAAGTATTATAATGCTCTGCGATCTTGTGATAATTCTCGGTGCGGCATTTTTTACAAGAAGCCTTGACGGACTGTTCTATTCAATTATATGCACATGGTCTGCCGGAAAAGTTCTTGATATGATGATTTCAGGCTCACAGCGTGCCGGACAGGCGTTTGTAGTCACAGACAAAGCCGAGGAGCTGACAAAGCTGATATTCGAGAAGCTTGACCGCGGGGTGACCGTACTTGAAGCTGTGGGCGGATACACGGGTAAGCCTAAGCGTGTGCTCATGTGCGTTGTGGCAAGGCGACAGATATTTTTACTGAAGCAGCTTGCCGCAGAGTGCGACGGGAACTCGTTTGTAATAATTGCTGATGCATCCGAGGTGAGCGGCAGAGGATTTGCAAACCGTGCGGCAGGAAACATGATCCCGAGACAAAAGAAAGGGTCACAGTGAGAAAACAAAAAGCACTGTTCTCACAGTGCTTTTTTGGAGCTGCTAATCAGAATCGAACTGATGACCTCATCCTTACCAAGGATGCGCTCTACCATCTGAGCCATAGCAGCGTGATGGCGACCGAGATGGGGTTCGAACCCACGACCTCTAGCGTGACAGGCTAGCGTTCTAACCAGCTGAACTACCCGGCCATTTCTTCATCACAAACAATATTATAGCACATTCAGAGGGGTTTGTCAATAGGTTTTCGAAAATATTTTTATCTATGTGACAATATATTTTACGGGTGAGGGGGCATCTGCGAAATGCCCCCTGTCTGTGCGGTTATTTTGTAAAATATCTGTCTGTGGTATTTTTGAAAAACGTTACGAAGTCATTAGCGTTGAGGGGCTTCGCATTCGGATTTTCGGCATCGGCGGATCTTACGGCTTCACCGCATTTTTTGGTAGCCTGAGAGCTTCCGCAAACAGGGCAGTATACGGCATCAATCTCGATATCGTTTCCGCAGGAAGTGCAGGTTGCCTTACCGTTGGCTTCGGCGATAGTAAGCTTAAGCTCCTCAATGACCAACTTCTGCTCATCAATTTCCATGATCTGAGCTTTTACCTGTGTACGCACGTCCGTGCCCTTGACCTGCTCATAAAAAAGCTTGCCGAGAGTTGTGAACATTGTGTCAAGCTTTTTTTGCTCTGATCTGAGCGCGAGATTAAGCTTTGCGGATTCAGCAGCCTCGCCGCCCTTTTTTACAGCGATGCGTGCAAGACTGTCAAGTTTGGATGCCGCGCTGCTAACTATAGTTCTGATATCCATAATCGTTTCCTCCATAGTTTTATATATTGAAGCTTAATAATTATTTTACGCTTTTTATGTGAACTTGTTAAAAAGACTTTGAAACAATTTATGAAGTGAGATTGAAATTATTGTTAAAGCTGAGATTTTGCGTTGGTCTTTTCCATGAATTTTTCAGATGCTACGATAAAACGCTCATGTGTGCCTTTTCCTATAGTGCCTGCCTTGTCGAAAATTTCCACATTGAACACAAGTCTGCGGCGGTCAATCTCAACAAGCTCGCACTCACAGCGCACCTCCATGCCTACAGGCGTTGCAGAGACGTGCTCAACACAGAGCTTTGTTCCAACAGTGGTACAGCCCTCGTCAAGCTCCGGTGCCACAGCTTCTGCGCAGGCAGCCTCAAGGAGAAGTATCATTGCCGGTGTAGCGTATACGGGAAGTAAGCCGCTTCCAAGAGATGCGGCGGTGTTGTTTTCATGAACGAGTTCGCATTTTGTATGTTTTATACCTGTTTCAAGCATTGTAATGTACCTCCGATTAAGTATTGTCTTCACGCTAAATTATACCATAATAAGTGCAGCGTGTCAATAGTGTTCGGGGAATACTGTGATTCCGGGGAGATATCATAACAGCAGAAAAAATTAAAATTAACAAAATGGCCCTTGTTATTTATGTGTATGTATAGTATAATAACTGTGTATGGTTTTGAAGAATTTGCTTTCAATCCAAAATGATACGAAACGTCATAACCGTCAGAAAGGAGTGGCATAATTATGGCAAATAGAAAAAAACGCGCTCCTCACAGCGGAATTGATGAGAGCTATTGGGATGGACTTGACAATGCCGCCAAGCTTTTTCCGGCAATTACAAATACCCGCTCACCAAATGTTTTCAGATTCAGTGCTGTGCTTTCCGACGAGGTTGTGCCTGAGATATTACAGGAAGCAGTGGAAAAAGCTCTTTCCATAATGCCGTCATTTTCGGTGAAGCTTCACCGCGGTCTGTTTTGGTACTATTTTGACGTAAATAACGAGCGTCCTAAGGTTCGCCCTGAGCACGCATATCCCTGCAAGTCCATATACCGTGCAAAAGAGCGCGGATTCCTTTTTCGGGTGACATATTACCATAAACGCATCAATTTTGAGTTGTATCATGCCCTTTCGGACGGAATGGGAGCTCTCAGCTTTATGCGGCTTATTGTATACTGCTACTATAATCTCCTTGACGGTGCGGAAGTGCCGGAGGAGCTTATACGAAATGAGTCCGACGAGCTGACACGGGATTTTGACGAGGACAGCTTTATTATAAATGCACCTACTAAAGATTCCGATGAAAAGTCCGCCGAGCATGAGGAAGATGCATTCCGCATAAACGGATACAGATACGACGGTACCCGTCTTGGGGTGCTGGCGGCGATTATACCGGCTGACAAAATGCTTGAGCTTGCAAAATCACATTCCGCAACTCTTTCCGAGTATGTGTGCGCACTTCTTATTTACTCCATATACAATACGTCATACAGACGCTCACCTAAAAACCGTCCCATTGTCATAAGCATACCCGTGAATCTTCGCGGAATGTTTGAGTCGAGTACACTGCGAAATTTCTTCGGTCACATGAATATCGGCGTAAAGCCGGGGCGAAATGCGACCTTTGATGAGATTTTGGACTCTGTAAAAGAGCAGTTTGCAAGAAAGCTTGACAGGGGTAATTTTGAGAGACAGATAACCTCTCATGTAAATATTGAACGTATTCCCGGTATACGGTATGTGCCGCTGTTTATTAAAGATATAGTTATGCGGATTATATACAAAAACAGTGCTAAACGGTATACTATGACTTTTTCTAATCTTGGGCGAATAAAGCTTCCCGATGTGATTTCTGATCGAGTGGAGCGCTTCGAGGTGATTATCGGAGGCTCTCAGACCCATCCTAAGAAAACAGCGCTTTGCTCTTATAAAAATAATCTTGCGCTCGCGTTTTCCTCAACTGTTGATGACAATTCCTTTGAGCAGTTTTTGCTGAGCTTCCTTGTAAAAGAGGGAATTGACGTTACGGTATCTTCAAATGAAACGAGTGAACCCATAAAAGAAAAGCCTGCAAAGCATAAAAAAGAGAAAAAAGCCAAAGATAAGCCGAAATCCGGAAAAAAAGAGCAGAAAACAGTAAAAAAACAGGAAAAAAAGAGTGAAGGGGAGGCCGGTTTATGAGAATATGCCGACACTGCGGTGTAAGACTTTCAAACGACATACCGCGCTGTCCGCTTTGTGACATGGAAACCGAGATAACGGGCGGTGACTTTGCTCTTGACTATCCCTATATTAAGAGCGGCTTCACAAGAGGACTTCTTCTTCGTCTCATAACCTTTATTGCGGTGTTTTTTGTTGGCGTAAGCCTGCTTGTTGACCATCTTGTTCCCACGGGAAGTCCCTGGGCGTTCATAACGGTTATCGGTATAGCTTATCTTTGGATAAGTGCTATGAATGTCCTTAAATATACCCCGAATCCGGCATCAATAACGCTGTGTCAGCTTCTTTCCATAAGCGGTGTTGTGTTTTTGATAGACTATCTTACAGGGTATCACAGGTGGTCGGTAAACTACGTTATACCGTTCCTTGTTATGGCGGCGGCTATTGCAACAACGCTTATGATACTCATAAAGCCCATGAAATACCGCGCGTATATAATATATATACTTGTAATAGCTGTGCTGGGAGTACTTTCGGTGCTTTTATGGATATTCGGATATTCCGACATAGAATGGCCCGTAGTGATCTCGGCTTGGGTGTCTGCGGTATGCTTTCTTGTTATGCTCGTTTTTCTTCACAGAAGGACTAAAAACGAGCTTCGCAAACGTTTTCATGTATAAAAATATTTTTTAATAAGGAGACTATAAAAATGGTACAGATCAAAATGGCTGACGGCGGAATCATCAAGGTAAAGCTTGATCCCACCACAGCTCCTATCACAGTGGCAAATTTTGAGAAGCTTGTAAAAGACGGTTTTTACAACGGACTTATTTTCCACCGTGTAATTGCAGGATTCATGATTCAGGGCGGCGACCCCACCGGCACAGGTATGGGCGGCTCTCCCGATAATATCAAGGGTGAATTTGCGGCAAACGGCGTAAAGAACGATCTTTCACATAAGCGCGGAGTTATTTCCATGGCTCGCACACAGGTGCCGGACAGTGCATCCTCGCAGTTCTTTATCTGCCACGCAGATGCCACATTCCTTGACGGTCAGTACGCGGCATTCGGTTTCGTTACCGAGGGTATGGACGTGGTTGACCGCATTGCAGGCGTTGACACCGATTTCAGAGACAAGCCTGTACATGATGTTGTAATGGAAGAGGTTACTCTTATTCCCGACGAGGAATAAGATATAAAAAACGGCTTTTCATTCATGAAAAGCCGTTTTTGTTTATGCCTTTTTTAGCTCCGTGTCAAGCCAGATAAGTCCGTACTCAAAGGCTTCGTAAAGTCCGTTTTTCATACCGAACTTAACTACCTTTTTGTCCTCGGTACTCTGTATCTGTATGAGAACCTGATCAGGTACGTCCTGATCTCCCATTTTTTTGGTTGACATGATTCCGAGAAAGAGCACATACTTATCATCCATGCTTCCGTAGTATATCTGCTGACCCTCTCTTACAAGCGGCTTTCCGCGGTACATTATATATTTATCTTTGCCAATTATATTTTCCATTGTAAATTCCTCCGTGTCAAATTATATAAGTAATAATATTTTAGCACAAATAAAAGATAAATTCTATACATAAATTGTAAATAATATTGGTATAACACGAAATATACCGATTCTTTTCTCATATTCGGCAGTTTGTCAATTGACAACGGAGAGATTTGATATTATAATAATATGTGGTTATATTTGAATTTCGAGCTTCAACCTAATAATTATTGTACTTATGGGGGAAACTATGCAGAATTATAAAAATAAGCTTAGCTCCGCAGTGCTGACCTTGCTTATTGCGGCATCGCTTGCAATGTGCGCTTCCTGCACGACCGATATGCCGCCTGTTGATAATGACACATCTGATACAACCGCGGCGGTTGAAAATGTATTCAACATAGAAACGGTTGTTCCGCCTGCCGTAACCGATGAAACTACAGCGGAGGTTACAACCGAAGCTGTTACCACCGCTCCTGCACCATACGAGCCGGAAATAATAAATCCCCTTACGGGACTTGAGGCGGCAGAGGACTTTGAGGGTCGCCGTCCTGCGGCTATTATGATAAACAATATCAAGGTTGCAACGCCGCAGGAAGGAATATCCTATGCCGATGTAATGTATGAGTGCATAGTTGAGGGCGGATATACCCGACTTATGATGGTGGTTTCCGATTATGAGAAGCTTCCTGTTATAGGCTCGGTGCGCTCATCCCGTGAGTATTATCTCGACTTTGCCGCAAATCACAATGCCATATACATCCACGCCGGCGGAAGCAATCAGGCGTATGTCGAAATACGCGACCGCAAGGTAAACAATCTTGACGGCGTTAATATGTATATTCCTAATATGTTTTACCGCGACACATGGCGTCAGGCAAACATGGGATATGAGCACAGTCTTATGACTACAGGCGAGAATATTGCAGACGGCATTAAGTATAAAAAATACAATACCGATCTTTCGGAAAATTTTGATTCTCCCCTTGATTTTGTGCCCTACGATACCATTCGTGTTCCCGAGGGCGGAGATGCGAACTACCTGCGTGTTACATATCATGTGGCTCACAAGCCCTATTTTGAGTATAACAAGGACGAGGGCGTGTACTACCGCTGGCAGTTTAACGGCGAGCGGCACATGGACAATACTGCCGGAGTGCAGATATCCTTTACTAACGTTATTGTTCTGTACTGCAAGACTACCGCTACCAACGACAGCTATAAGCACATGGATGTTGTTACCGAGGGAAGCGGAGAGGGATATTATCTCAGCATGGGCGGATATGAGAAGATAAAATGGGAGAAGGCAACGCCCGACACCCCCATTAAGCTGTTCACAGAATCCGGTGAGGAACTGCTTGTGAACCGCGGAAAAACATTCTTCCAGATATGCACCACCGATATGGCGGCATCTACCGAGATAAAATAACGAAATAGAAATAAGCTTGTCGGGTGTACCCGACAAGCTTAAATTCAGTGCGGCAGTTTTTCGGATGAGCGAGTACGCTCCCTTACTATAAGGCGTTTCAGTGCCTTTCCGCTAAACGGTATCAGCGGATAGAGGTAATTTCTTCTTCCGTTAACAGTTTTGTTGCAGGCAACAAGGACGATTATAAGAACGATGCCGCCGATATATCCCAAAAGTCCAAAAATGGCAGTCAGAGCAAGCAGCAGCATCCGCATGAATTTGAAGGTGTACCCAAGCTCGTAGCTGGACTGCGAAAAGCCTGCTATGGCGACAAACGCCATATATACGATAACTTCGGGCACAAACCATCCTATCTGTACCGCGAAATCACCGAGTATAAGACCGCCCACAACGCCGAAAGTGTTGTTAAGGGAGCTTGGCGTATTCATGGACGCAAGCTTTAAGCCGTCAAGTGCAAATTCGATGATAAACAGCTGTAGGATGATTGGCATATTGCATTCCGTATCAACGAGGATGAAGTTAAGTGCATCGGGTATCCAATCGGGATTTGTTATAAGCAGATACCATGTTGGGGTTAGTAAAAGTGTCAGTAAAAATACCACGTATCGGAGAAGCCGTAAATATGAGCCTGTCAGCGGCGGAAAATAGTAATCGTCTGTTTCCTGCATGAAATCAAAAATGCAGGTGGGCAGAACCATAGCTTCGGGGGACGTGTCGCACAGAATCACGATCATTCCCTCAAGCAGATGGGCGGCGGCATTATCCGGTCGCTCCGTAAAACGGAATTTCGGGAAAGGGTCATACCAACCTCGCGGCAATAGGCATTCCGCAAGGCTTTGCTGACCCATTGTCAGCGCATCTACCTTTATGGAGTTAAGCTTTTTTATGAGCATATCCACATATTTCGGGTCCGCTTTTCCGTCAATGTAGGCAAGCACTACGTCATTTTTTGCGCTTTCACCTATGACGAAGCTTTTGAAGGTAAGCCCCGTGTCGCGGATGCGGCGGCGGATGAGGGTGGTGTTTTGCTTTATGGTTTCCGTGAAGCTGTCATGGGCACCGCGAAGCACGCGGTCGTTTTCCGACTGTCCCACGCTCCGCATAGGGTACATACGGGTATCTATGGTTATGCCAACTGAATTTATGCTGTCAATTATAATACCCATAGTGCCGCTCATTACGGCGTATATGAATTTATCAACATCATAGTGAACAGTGGCTTCGGTATGGGGAAGATGCTTTGCCGCAAAGTCTTCGGCATCTTCTACGGTGTCAATATCAGAAAGCTCGGCGAAGTATATAAAAAGTCTGTCCATGACTGTGGCGTTGGCAAAGCCGTCGATAAAATAAAATCTGGCGTTATGCCCCGCGAAGATTCGTTCACGCCCCACAAAATCATAGTTTTTGCCAACTCCGAACACGTTGTCAAGATATGCGACATTTTCTTTATAGGTAGGCTTGAAGTCTGCCATTGTTGACTCCTTTTTTTGTTATAGTTCCTACCTTGATTTTTCCCATTTATTAAAATAACTTACATACCAAAATACTCCAATATGCCGTTGTAGATGCCAAGGGCAAAAAGCTCCGGCTCATCAGCCATTAGTGCCGCATCGCCGGGATTTGTTATGTATCCCATTTCAATGAGTGCGGACGGCATCCTTGTTCGGCGAAGTACATACAGTGACGGACGCACAAATGTGCCGCGGTTGGGGAGTCCCGTTATGAGGGCAAGCTCATCTGCTACGTCCTCGGCAAGTCGAAAGCCGTTTGTGCCCTCACGGTACGCAAAGGATTCCACTCCTGTGGCAGACGGTGACGTATAAGCGTTTGTGTGCAGGCTTAAGAAAATATCTGCGCCCCACTCGTTAGCCGCACGGACTCGCTGAGAAAGACTTGATGCATTGGATGTTCCGATCTGCTCTGTTATGGAATTTCTTGATAGCCTCGCTTCAAAATCCGGATTGTTATTAAGAAGATCCGCAAGGACCACACCGATCCGGTAGGTGATATCCTGCTCCCGAAAACCGTTTCCCTCTGCTCCTGCATTGGGATTTACGGGATTGTGACCTTGATCTATAAATACCTTTGGCATAGTATACCTCCAAAATAAATAATCAGTACATTATATTCGGAATGGATGACGATATATGAAAGAAATTAAACGAATTCTCAGCTTTACCCGCCGCGCTGTTGACGACTACCAAATGATAGAGGACGGCGACCGTATAGGAGTGGGCGTATCGGCAGGGAAGGACTCGCTGACGCTTCTTTATGCTTTGGCGGAGCTAAGACGGTTTTATCCGAAAAAATTTGAGCTTGTTGCAATAACCGTGGATATGGGCTTTGAGGGAATGGATTTTTCACCAATTGAAGCCTTGTGCCGCGAGCTTGATATACCTTACGTGGTATCGGAAACGCAGATTGCAAGAATAATTTTTGATGTGCGAAAAGAAAAGAATCCCTGCTCGCTGTGTGCAAAAATGCGACGCGGTGCTCTCCACGACGAATGCAAGCGGCAGGGATGCAATAAGCTTGCGCTTGGACACCATTTTGACGATGTTGTGGACACGTTTATGCTTAATCTTTTCTATGAGGGACGGCTTGGGTCCTTTTCGCCGGTCACATACCTGTCCCGAAAGGATCTAACAATGATCCGTCCGCTTATTTACGCCCAAGAAAAGGACGTGCGGTATTTTGTAAACCGCCATCCGCTTCCTGTTATCGAATCCCCCTGTCCTGCGGACAAAAACACGGAGAGGGAGTCCATGAAGCAGCTTCTTTGTGAGCTTGAGCGAAATAACAAGGGACTTCGCCACCGTATCTTCGGTGCGCTTCAAAAATCGGGCATTGACGGCTACAAAGAAACGAAGCTGACAGTGTTTCCGGATGATTAAAGGGCGTTTTATGGGAGTTTTTGCATTTTTTTCAGAATTTGTGCCGTTCCTCTTTATTTTTTGAAAATAATGTGGTACAATATAAGGGTACAGATACAATAATTCCGTTTGGGAGATAAATTATGTGCGGATTTGTAGGCTTCTCAGGGAAGCTTGAACATAAAAAAGAAATACTTAACAAAATGATGGGTCGTATCGTGCATCGCGGTCCCGATTCCGAGGGCGAGTTCATAGATGAGGATGTGGCACTGGGATTTCGCCGTTTGTCGATAATTGACCTTGAGGGCGGCTCACAGCCTATATTTAACGAGGACGAAAGTGTGGTTATCGTCTACAACGGCGAGACTTACAATTTTATGGAGCTTAAAGAGGAGCTTCTGGCTGACGGACATATCTTCAAAACCGATTCGGATACCGAGGTTTTGGTGCACGGATATGAAAAATGGGGCGAGGAGCTTGCTTCTCATCTTCGCGGTATGTATGCGTTTGTTATCTATGATAAAAACAGGCGTATTCTCTACGGCGCACGGGATATTTTCGGCATAAAGCCGTTCTATTATTACAGGACAGAGGGCGGCGACTATCTTTTCGGCTCTGAAATAAAGGCGTTTCTTGAGCATCCTGCTTTTGAGAAAAAGCTTAATAAAAACGCCCTTCGTCCGTATCTTACTTTTCAGTATTCCGCTCTTGACGAAACATTCTTCGAGGGCGTTTACAAGCTTCCGCCGGCACACAGCTTTACGTTTGCGCTTGATGAAAATGACGGTATTCGGACAAAGCGTTATTGGGACGCGGATTTTACCGAGATTCCCGGAGATTTTGACAGATACGTTGACGAGATAGACAAAGCTGTTCACGAGTCGGTAAATGCACATCGCATAAGCGACGTTAAGGTTGGTTCGTTCCTTTCCGGCGGCGTTGATTCAAGCTATATCACAGCCTGCCTTATGCCGGACAAGACCTTTTCCGTGGGATTTGATTATGACAAATTCAACGAGACCGATTATGCCAAGGAGCTGTCGGACAAGCTTGGCGTTGAAAACTACCGCAAGATGATCACTTCTGAGGAGTGCTTTGATGCGCTCTCCGATATACAGTATTATATGGACGAGCCGCAGTCAAATCCCTCATGCCTGCCGCTGTATTTTCTTGCAAGACTTGCCAAGGAGCACGTTACTGTGGTGCTTTCGGGCGAGGGTGCTGACGAGATATATGCAGGATACGAGTGGTATGACGAAGCCGGCATAATGAAAAAATACAAGAAGCTTCCGAAGTTTATCCGCACCGCCGCGGCGGCTGTGGCAAAGAAGCTGCCCTATTTCAAGGGGCATGACCTTATAATCAAGTCAAGCGGCAATCCTGAGGATTATTTTATCGGACAGGCTATGGTGTGGGATGAAAAGGACGCAGTGCGTGTTCTGAAGCCGGAGTACCGAAACGGTCCGTCAACCAAGGAAATAACCGCACCCATATATGCACGGGTTAAAAACAAGAGCGAGCTTGACAAGAAGCAGTATCTTGACCTTAATCTGTGGATGCCGGGCGATATTCTTCTTAAAGCGGATAAAATGAGCATGGCAAGCTCCCTTGAGCTTCGCGTGCCGTTCCTTGACAAAAAGGTGATGGAGCAGGCTCAGGCTCTTCCGCACGAATACAAGATAAACGGCAAAAACACCAAGTATATTTTCAGAAAAGCGGCAAACCGCACATTGCCTGACGAGTGGGCTGACCGAAAGAAGATGGGATTCCCTGTGCCGATACGTCATTGGCTCACCGAGGACAGGTATTATAATCTCGTAAAAGCTGAATTTGAAAGCGACGCGGCAAAGCAGTTCTTTGATACGGATATGCTTGTCACGCTGCTCTCAGATCACAAAAACGGTAAAGCCAACAACGGCCGCAGAATATGGACGGTGTATGTTTTTCTTGTATGGTATCGCCGTTTCTTCATCGCCGAGGCATGATCCGGCAAGATTTAACATAATATCAAATAAAGGAAGCCCGAAGAGGGCACGGTAATATAAAAATGGGGAAGTCTCTAATTGTTCCCGTACTGCTTGGCGCGGATCTTAACTGCTATAATGTGGCGCGCGCCTTTCATGCGGAATATGGCGTTAAATCCTATGCTTTCGGAAGATACGCCATCGGTGCTACAAAATACACGAGAATCATAAAATTCACTGCTGTTGAAAATTTGGACGATCCGGAAGTAATGGTAAAGACCCTGCTTGATTTTGCAGAGAAGCACAAGGGGGATACTCTTATAGCCTTCGGATGTACAGACGACTACGCGGATATGCTGATACACTACGGAGACCGTCTGCGCCCACACTATATAGTGCCGTATATCGGCGCGGAGCTGTTTGAGCGTCTTGCATACAAGGCAAATTTCTATACCGACTGCGACCGCTTCGGGATTCTCTATCCCAAGACTGCTGTGGTTGAGCCTGACACCGATTTCCCGTCTGTGCTTGATCCTGCGGCACTTGGATTTGAATATCCCATCATAATAAAGCCGTCGGCAAGTGCTGTATATTGGAAGCATCCTTTTGAGGGAATGAAAAAGGTCTATACTGCTTCCTCCGCAGGAGAGGCGGAAATAATTGTACGCCGTATCTATGCCTCCGGTTATCCCGAAAAGATAATACTTCAGGACATGATACCCGGCGATGATTCCAATATGCGTGTGCTGACCGCATATTCCGATAAAAACGGCAAGGTAAAGATGATGTGTCTCGGTCATGTGCTCCTTGAAGAGCATACACCGAAGGGACTTGGAAACCACTGCGCGATCATCAGCGAATGTGACCGTCCGCTTATGGAAAAATTCAAGGAGTATCTTGAAGATATAGGATTTGTGGGATATTCCAATTTCGATATCAAGTACGATGCCAGAGACAACACATTCAGGGCGTTTGAGATAAATCTGCGCCTTGGAAGAAGCAATAACTATGTAACCACGGCAGGCTGCAATGTGGCTCGGTATATCGTTGAGGATCTGGTTCTCGGAAACGATCTCGGAGATACTTATTTCTGCGACAGGGAAGCCTTTTGGCACAGTGTTCCCAAAGGCGTGGTGTATGAATACTGCCGCGATAAAAATATGACCGCAAAGGCTAAAGCACTTGTAAAGGCAGGACATTCGGGAGCATCCTTATGGTATCGCCCCGACACGTTTATGAATCCTATGCGTGTGTTCTTCCTTGCAATGCACGGATACAATCATTACGGAAAGTTTAATAAGTATTATGGAAAAGAATAAAAAACTGCTTGGCATACTCGGTGGTGTTGGTCCTATGGCAACGGTGTATTTCTATGAGCTTCTTACCTCGCTTACCGATGCCAAATGTGACCAGGATCATATTGATATCGTGATTTCCAGCCGTGCCACAACGCCTGACAGAACGGCGTTCATCACAGGTGCATCACAGGAGAATCCCCTTGATGCCATGATACCGGATGCAAAGAAATTGGAACAGTTCGGTGCTGATCTTATTGCCATCCCCTGCAACACTGCACATTATTTTTATGATGAGCTTGCTAAGGTAGTTGATGTACCTATACTTAATATTATCGGCGAGACGGTAAACGCCCTCAAATCGGAGGGTGTGCGCCGTTTCGGACTGCTTGCCACTGACGGCACTGTTGGCTCCAACACCTATCAGCGGTATTGCAGTGAGCACGACATCGAATGCGTGATACCCGATGCACAGCGTCAGGAGCGGGTGATGTCGCTTATATACGATCAGATAAAATGCGGAAAGTCCGCAAATATGGAGAGCTTTTACGAGATAGCTCACAGCATGAGATCCCTTGGATGTGAGCGGCTGGTGCTTGGATGCACGGAGCTGTCTCTTATCAAAAAGAGCGAGAAGCTTGGCGGATTCTATGTGGATTCCCTTGAATGTCTCGCACTGTCTACAATAAAAGCCTGCGGTAAGCAGAGCATATATGACCGGATGATATAATTCCGGTGTCAACACATAAGGAGAAGCTTTTTAATGCTGCTTTCAAAAATTCTTGCCGACTTTGAATATACAGTAACACCAAGTGGGGCAGAGTATGAAAATATTGAAATATCAGACATCGTGTACGATTCACGCATTGCCCGTGAGGGCGTTTTGTTTGCGTGCCTCATCGGTGCGGTGTCGGACGGACATAATTATGCCAAAGGTGCTTATGAGCGCGGATGCCGCGTGTTTTTGGTACAAAGGGCTTTGGAGCTTCCCGATGATGCCGTTCAAATTGTAACAGATGATACCCGAAGTGCAATGGCACTTGCTTCGGCGGCATTTTTTGAGTATCCGGCGCGCTCCCTTATGGTCATCGGCATCACCGGCACAAAGGGGAAAACCACCACGGCTTCAATCGTTTCCGATATACTTAACGAGGGCGGCATAAATACCGCTTATATCGGCACTACGGGAATTGTAATCAACGGTGAGAGAACTCCCACCAAAAATACTACGCCTGAGAGCTACGAGCTCCACAAGGCGTTTCGGAAAATGGTGGAGAGCGGCGTTTCCTGCGCGGTAATGGAAGTATCAAGCCAGGCTGTTTATATGCGCCGCATAGTGGGAATCCATTTCCACATCGGTGTGTTCACTAATCTTTCCCCCGACCATATTGGCGGAGTTGAGCATCCGACCTTTGAACATTATATGTCCTGCAAGGCGCAGATGTTCGCACAGTGCCGATACGGAATTTTTAATTCCGATGACACTCACTATCCCGAAATGGTAAAGAATGCCCATTCCATAAATACCACATACGGAATCGACAAAGCCGCGCCCCACGATGTTTATGCTGACGGTATAAGGCTTGTGAAGCACGGCAATATTTTGGGAACGGTATTTAACTGTCACACCGTTATCGGCTCATCGGAATACGAGCTTCGTATGCCGGGAGAGTTTAATGTATACAACGCGCTTGCCGCAATATCGGTGGCACAGCGTATGCAGATACCTGTAGATGTTATTCGTGCCGCTCTTGAAAAATCTGCGGTAAAGGGAAGATTTGAGCTTGTGGAGGCACTTCCGGGCACTGTGTGCATAGTGGACTATGCACATAATGAGCTGTCCATGCGTGCGGCGCTTGAAACCATACGCCGCTATCAGCCAAAACGCCTTGTAGTGCTGTTCGGTTCGGTTGGCGGACGCACCAAGCTCCGTCGTGCAGAGCTTGGCGAGGTGGCGGCTTCTCTTGCGGATTTCTGCATAATCACCAGCGACAATCCGGATAATGAACCGCCGGAGGAGATTATTGCGGATATCGAAAAGACTGTTGCGGCAAGTCCGTGTCAGTATGTTTCGATAGTTGACCGCCGTGAGGCAGTGCGGTATGCAATAGACAATGCCAGAGATGGCGACTGCATACTTTTTGCAGGCAAGGGTCACGAGGACTATCAGCTTATTAACGGAGAGTTTACCCATTACGATGAGCGTGAGGAAATAATGGCCGCGGCGGCTGTTAAGCTTGCAAGGATAAAGTAACGAGGGAAGTTTCAAAATGAAGATTTTAATATGCGGTCTCGGACTTATCGGCGGCTCAATGGCGAAGGCTGTCAAGTATTATACCGAACATTATGTGTACGGATACGATGTTGACATGGATTCTGTACGCAAGGCGATACTTGTTGGTGCCTGCGACGACGGCGGAGATAAGCTGCCGCCGCTCGGTATGTTCGATGTTATCATTCTTGCGGCGTACCCCGGAATAAGCGTGGAGTTTATCAAAGAAAACGCCCACATGATAGATAAAAAGACCTATGTGTTTGACCTTGGCGGAGTGAAGCGTACTGTATGCAGTGTGGGATTTAGTGCGGCAGAGAAGTACGGATTCACTTTTATCGGCGGTCATCCCATGGCAGGAACGCAGTTTTCAGGTTTTACTGCGGCAAGAGAAAATCTTTACAAAAATGCTACCATGATACTTGTTCCGCCGTCCGATATTGATGTTGAGCGGCTTGATTTTGCCGTGAAATTTTTTAAAGCTGTCGGTTTTTCATCGGTCAATATCACAAGTGCCGAGGAGCATGACGAGATAATCGCATATACGTCTCAGCTTGCTCATGTTTTGTCAAACGCATATGTTAAAAGTCCCACGGCGCGGCGTCATAACGGCTATTCCGCAGGAAGCTTCCGCGACCTCACAAGGGTAGCGCATCTTAACGCAAAAATGTGGAGCGAGCTGTTTATGGACAACCGTGATTGTCTTGTTCCTGAGATAGAAAGGCTTGCCGGCAATCTGCTTGAATATGCCGACGCTATGAAAAATGGAGACCCCGGACGTCTTGAAGAGCTTCTTTATGACGGAAGCCGAATCAACGATGAAATAAAAGGCGAATAGAGAAAGCCTCACCGCACATTTTTGCGGTGAGGCTTATGTTTAACTTGATTTACGCAAGCGGCTTTTTAAGCTCAATGTCTTCAAGCGGCGTGATGCCGTGCTTTGCGCAAAAATCATTGATTTTTGCGTAAGTTGTGGGATTCAATATGGCGTCCGGCTCATGGGCATCGCATCCGAGAACAAAATCATTGCCCACGCTTTTGGCAAGAGCGAAAAACTTGTCGCTTGGATAGAGTCTGCCACTGGCAAGACCGAGAAAGTTGATTTCAAGAGGGATTTTTTTCGATTTTGCTCCCTCGCAAAGGCGTAGATAGTGTTTTTTCCATATTTCATCATCCCCGTCAAAGGGAAAAAGGTCGGGGTGGGCAATATACGAGAATTTTTCTGTGCTGATAGCTTCAAGTATTTGATCAACGTATCTTTTCAGATATTCTTCTTCACTGTGTACAAAACCCGAATATATTTTCGTATCGTACTCATTGTCAATGTAGTGCTGACCGAGTATAAGATAGTCAAAATCATATGCTGAGATAAACTCCAGAAATTTCGGAAAAATTTCCGGATAATATTCGGTTTCAAGACCTATTTTAATGTCGATTTCCTTTTTGTATTCATCTCTCAGGGAACTAAGCGTTTTAAAATAGCCTTCAAGCTCCTGCGGGTACATACGGAAGTTTGAATAATAATCGTCACACGGAAAAATCTGCGGACAGTGGTCGGCAAAGCCTAAGGTTGTAAGTCCGCGTGCAATGGCGGTTTCGATATATTCCCGCTCGGTGCCAACCGCATGGCGGCAGCGAAATGTATGGGTATGGTAATTTGCCCTCACGTTTATACC
Source organism: uncultured Clostridia bacterium (assembly GCA_904501985.1). Taxonomy (GTDB): domain Bacteria; phylum Bacillota; class Clostridia; order Oscillospirales; family CAG-272; genus Flemingiibacterium. The sequence continues at coordinate 8,610 of CAJGCT010000006.1, read as the reverse complement.
TCGCTTGAAAAGAGCTTGTTTTGTTGAAATATTTTGTACGGCGGTAAAGTGGAAGATACTTCTTGCATATTACCTCACGAGGATAATTTTAAAAATTATTTGTTCGAATTCTCTTTTGCGGTGTTAATGGATGAGATGAGCATTTTGCGGATTACTCCGCAACTATGTATAAGGCTTGAAACATTGGGTAATATTTCTGCTCTACTCATAAGTTCAAGCCAATATTCTGTTTCATAGCATTCTTTTAATGATATTTGGAGTTTTGATATAAAGTCAGGTTTGCTATGTGCATATTTAGCTTCCCTAATGTTAGCGCCTATACTTGTTGCACTTCGCTCTAATTGGTTAACAATGGAATAATGCCCCTTTATGCCGTCACATATTTTCAATAGTTCTACAGCGAATTCCATAGACAAATCTGCTAATTTGTTTTCAGCCATTCAAAACACCCCTTTGTGCCATTATACCATGATTTTCAAATAGCTCATAATGAAATCGCGAACAAAGTTTACGATGAAATCCAAACAAGTTTGGATGAAATTAAATCCGTCTGTTTCTTCCGACGAAGTCGGATTTCATCACGAAGAGATTTCATCTGCGAAGCAGATTTATTCCGTCGCAAGACGGATTTAGCTGAAAAGACCGCCAATCTTATACAAGATTGGCGGTCTTTTCTGGTGGGAGCGGGTGGATTCGGACCACCGAAGTCACTGACAACAGATTTACAGTCTGCCCCCTTTGGCCGCTCGGGAACGCTCCCATATATGGAGCTGGTGAACGGAGTCGAACCATCAACCTGCTGATTACAAATCAGCTGCTCTGCCATTGAGCCACACCAGCACATTTATTCAACGCATATTATTATATCACTTCCGGACGCTTTTGTCAAGGGGTTTTTAAAATATTTTTTCGCTTAGTTTATATTTGCAAAAAAACACTTCGGATGCAGTCCGTCACAGCTTAAACGTGGACAAAATCTGTAAATTATTTGTATATTATATCTGTACTTGCTTGAATAAGTCTTTAATTAGAGGTATAATAATCAAGTAATGTAAAATAATTTGATATTTTGTCTGTTAAGGAGTGAAAACAGATGCTTAAACGCTTTTTTGGCTATTATAAGCCGCATATGAAAATTTTTATACTTGATATGTTAGCTTCCCTTGCCGTGGCACTTGTGGGAATTGTTTATCCCATAGTGACGCGCACTATGCTCAATGAGCTTATACCAAACAGAAATTACAGACTTATAGTTATATTCGGACTGTCGCTGCTGCTTCTTTATGTAGTGCGTATGCTCCTTAATTACTTTATTCAGTATTACGGTCATGTTATGGGTGTCAGAATGCAGGCAGAGATGCGCTCGGATATGTTCCGCCATCTTGAAAAACTGCCATACAGCTATTATGACAACCATGAAACGGGAAAGATTATGTCCCGAATGACAAACGACCTTATGGACATAAGCGAGCTTGCTCATCACGGTCCGGAGAATATTCTTATTTCGTCGGTTTCGGTTATTACGGCGTTTGCGTATCTTATAACCATCAACGTGTGGCTGACACTTATAATATTTTTTGCAGTTCCGTTCCTTCTTATTATCGCTACCGCTCTTCGCAAAAGGATGAGAGAGGCGTTCCTTCAGAGCCGTCAGTCCGTGGCGCAGATAAATGCATCCCTTGAGAGCAGTATCTCCGGAATCCGCGTAACAAAGGCATTCACAAACGCAGAACGCGAGCAGGAGAAGTTTGAGCGCGGCAACGGTGAATTTGTGGAGGCGCGCAGAAAAGCTTACAAGGCAATGGGACAGTTCCATTCCACAACATCGTTTATTACCGACATATTCAATGTTATCGTGCTTATTGCCGGCGGTCTGTTTCTTTATGCAGGCAAAATCGAGCTTGGCGATTATACCACGTTTATGGTGTCGGTTGGCGTGTTTATCACTCCCGTTATGACCATGATAAACTTCATGGAGCAGTATCAGAACGGTGTTACGGGATTTGAGCGGTTTATCGAAATAATAGACGCTGAGCCGGAAGCAGATGCACCGGGCGCTGTTGATATCGGTAAGGCGGAGGGCAAGATTGAGTTCCGTGATGTTACCTACGCTTACGACGGTGAGCATGATGTGCTGCGTAACGTGAGCCTTTCCATAGATAAAGGAAAAACATTCGCACTTGTAGGTCCGTCCGGCGGCGGAAAGACCACAATATGCCACCTTATCCCCCATTTCTACGATGTGGAATCAGGACAGATACTTATCGACGGCAGAGATGTGCACACTATCACAAACGAGTCGCTTCGCCGCAACATCGGAATCGTACAGCAGGACATTTACCTCTTTAACGCAAGCATCAGAGAGAATATACTCTACGGACGTCTTGATGCCACCGAGGAGGAAGTGATAGAAGCCGCTAAGCGCGCTAACATCCACGAGTGGATAATGACGCTTGATGAGGGCTATGAAACTGTCATCGGCGAGCGCGGCGTAAGACTCTCCGGCGGTCAGAAGCAGAGACTTTCCATAGCACGCGTATTCTTAAAGAATCCGCCCATACTTATACTTGATGAGGCGACAAGTGCGCTTGACAATACTACCGAAATAATGATACAGCAGGCACTTGATGAGCTGTGCCGCGGAAGAACTACCATCGTTGTGGCGCACAGACTTTCAACCATCAAAAATGCGGATGAGATCGCGGTAATTTCCGAGGGTCGCATTATAGAGAAAGGCACACATGACGAGCTTGTGGCGGCTGACGGTATGTATGCGAAGCTTCATTCGGGGCAGTTCAGAGAGAAAATATGACAGTGAGCATCCGCGTTTTATAAAGCGCGGATGCTTTTTCTGTATATAACGTCAAAAAAATGTCAATGAAAAATTGGAATAAACTATTGCACAAAGGGGGAAATTATGGTATAATATATTTTAATATATGTTAGAAATGCTTCAGTCGGGTAAAGCAATATGTTAAGGAGGCGATATCTGACGAATATGAAAAAGATAGATGCTGTGGTTGCACGCGAAACTCTTTATGTGACGGCATGGGTGCTGGTCTTTTCTGTGATTATGGAGGCGGTGTTTCTGCTTCTCGGTAAATGGGATTTTACAGTGCTGTTTGGAAATCTGCTTGGTGCGGTAGGCGCGGTAATAAACTTCCTTTTGCTGGGTATAACCGTGCAGAATGCCGTTTCGAAGGACGAAAAGGATGCGAAAAATCTCGTTAAGCTGTCATACACACTGCGCAATTTCATGTATGTGGCTATCTGCGTTGTGGGATTTGCTTTCGAGTGCTTTAATATCATTGCGGTGCTTGTTCCCCTGCTTTTTCCGAGCGTAGCGGTAAAGCTTCGCATGATATGGTATAAAGACCCTGATATGGGAGGTGAAAATGCAAATGAAAAAGGAACGTGACCTTCGTTTCCGTGTGCTTGATGTGCTGTTTCTTCTTATGACGGTTTTACCCTTTGTGTTTGGACTTGTTCTTAAGATTCTTACGAAGCCGGCATCAAACGGCATTGAAATTGCCGGTGCACAGATATATTTTACAATTCCGATGCCTATGCAGGATTTTCCAATAACAGAATCTCAGGTCAACTCGTGGATAGTCCTTGTGGCTGTATTTGGTTTGTGCCTTTATTTCACTCACGGTATCAGAGCAGGCGTTGAGACTACACGTCAGCTTGCGGCTGAATGGGTGGTGGAAAAAACTCAGAATATGGTTCGTACCAATATGGGTGAGGACAAGTATTTCGGCGGTTTTCCGCCGTTTATCGCCGCTATCATGGCGTTATCCGCGTTTTCCAGCCTTATTACACTGCTTGGACTCTATCCGCCAACATCTGATATGAACGTGGTGGCAGGATGGGCGATAATTGTATTTGTGCTTATCACTTATTACAAAATGAAATGCGGTCCGCTGCATTATGCGGCAAGCTTCTGCGATCCGCCTCTGCTTGCACCTCTCAATATAATCGGTGAGGTGGCAACGCCCGTTTCCATGGCATTCCGTCACTACGGAAACATTATATCGGGAAGCGTTATTTCAGTGCTTGTGGCGGCGGCACTTCAGGGGCTTTCCAAAATGGCACTGTCATGGCTTCCGGGATTCCTCTCTGATATCCCGATTTTCCAGATCGGTCTGCCTGCTATACTTTCGATCTACTTCGATGTGTTCAGCGGATGTTTGCAGGCATTCATATTCGCAATGCTCACAATGCTCTACGTTTCAAACGGCTTTGCGGTTGATGATTACGAAAAGCTTAAACTTAAAAAGGCGGCTAAAAGAGAAGCTGCCGCACAGACAAAGTAAATTTTATTTTTGGAGGATATAAAAATGTTAGAACTTGCAATCGGTATTATTTTAGGCGCGTGCGCTCTTGGCGCAGGTATGGCAATGATCGCCGGTATCGGCCCCGGTATCGGTGAAGGAAACGCAGTAGCTAAGGCCTGCGAGGCTATCGGACGTCAGCCGGAATCAAAGGGTAGTGTTACAACAACCATGCTTATGGGTTGTGCAATTGCGGAAACCACCGGTCTTTACGCGCTGGTTATCGCGATCCTTCTTATATTCCTTGCTCCCGGCAGATTTGTTGACATTCTCATGAACACCATCGGCGGTTGATTTTTGAATTTACAGTAGGTGAATTTTAATGAACATGGAAGTTATTTCCGTCAACATATGGCAGATGCTGGTGTCGCTTTGCAACCTGCTTATACTGTTTCTTCTTTTGAAGAAGTTTCTCTATAAGCCTGTTACAGCGGTGCTTGAACGCCGCCGTGCCGATATCGAGGGCGATTATGCCGCCGCAGATGAGGCAAAGCGTGTTGCACTTGCAAGCAAGACGGAATATGAAGAAAAGCTGTCCCATGCGGAGCAGGATGCGGATGAGCTGAGAAGAAGTGCATCCGATGAAGCAAAACGTCATGGGGAGCGCATTGTTGCCGAGGCAAGAGAAAAAGCGGACGGAATCGTTCGTGCGGCAGAGGCACAGATCGAGCTTGACCGAAGGAAGGCCGAGTCCGAGATCAAACGCGAGATCGCAGATGTTTCGGCTCTGCTTGCAGAAAAGCTTATCGAGCGTGAGATCAACGCTGACACTCACCGCGACCTCATTGATTCGGTGATAAACGGCATGGGTAACGAATAATGACCCAGATATACGAAGAATATGCGGCGGCACTGTTTACGCTTGCCGCAGAGGAAAATGTTAAGCGTGAAGTGGCGGATTCCGTAAAGGTGTTGAAATCCGTTATCTTGGAATATCCCATGTATACGGACCTGCTTGCCGCGCCAAGTATTCCCCTTGACGAGCGTTCTCAGGTTATTGAAGAAGCTTTTGGCGGCAAGCTTCACGAATATGCGGTTTCCTTTGTGAAGCTTCTTTGCGAGAGGGGACATATTCGCGAGCTTGGCGACTGCCTTGACGAGTATTTGAAGCTCTATGAGGCTTCTGACGGTACTTGCACGGCAGAGGTGGTAAGCGCGGTGGCTCTTACAGAGACTCAGCGCGCTGAGCTTACTAAAAAGCTTCAAGAGAAGCTTTCAAGACCTGTTGAGCTTTGCTGCAAGGTGGACGAGAGTATACTCGGCGGCATGATCGTAAGCGTTGACGGAATGGTGATGGACGGAAGTCTGCGCCGCCGTCTTGCCGATGCGCATGATATTATCGGCGGCTGATATATCGGAAGAAAGGAACATATAAAATGAATCTTCGGCCCGATGAGATCGGAAATATTATCAAAGATCAGATAAAAAACTATAAATCCCGTATAGAGATGACCGAAACGGGCAGTGTGGTACTCGTGGGTGACGGTATTGCGCGCGTATACGGTCTCAAAAACTGTATGGCAAATGAGCTGCTTGAGTTTGATGACGGCAGCTTCGGTATGGCGCAGAATCTTGAAAATGAAACTGTTTCCGTCGCACTTTTGTCAAACGAAAACGGGATTCGCGAGGGCTCGGTTGTAAAACGCACGGGACGGGTTCTTTCCGTACCTGTAGGCGAAGCTATGCTTGGACGAGTTGTTGATGCGCTGGGACAGCCAATCGACGGAAAGGGTCCCATCGAATACAGCGATACACGTCCTATTGAATCCGAAGCTCCCGGCATTATCGAGAGAAAGAGCGTATCCGTGCCTTTGCAGACAGGTATCAAGGCTATTGACTCCATGATACCAATTGGCAGAGGACAGCGTGAGCTTATAATCGGCGACCGACAGACCGGTAAGACCGAGATTGCAATTGATACCATAATCAATCAGAAGGGGCAGGATGTTATCTGCATCTATGTTGCCATCGGTCAGAAGAACACCTCTGTGGTACAGCTTGCAAACGAGCTTACACGCCACGGTGCAATGGATTACACCATTATTGTTGCGGCATCTGCTTCGGAGTCCGCTCCGCTTCAGTATATTGCACCCTATTCGGGATGTGCAATGGCGGAGTATTTCCGCGAGCAGGGAAAAGACGTGCTTATTATCTATGATGATCTTTCAAAGCACGCGGTTGCTTACCGTGCACTCTCCCTGCTTATTCGCCGTCCGCCGGGCCGTGAGGCTTATCCCGGTGACGTATTCTACCTGCACTCCCGTCTGCTTGAGAGAGCGGCGTGTGTTGCACCCGAATACGGCGGAGGCTCAATTACCGCGCTTCCCATTATCGAAACACAGGCGGGCGACGTTTCGGCGTATATTCCCACCAATGTTATCTCCATAACCGACGGTCAGATATTCCTTGAGACCGAGCTTTTCCATTCGGGTATCATGCCGGCTATCAACCCCGGCGTATCTGTAAGCCGTGTTGGCGGCTCTGCACAGTTAAAACCCATGAAAAAGGTTTCGGGCGAGCTTAAGCTGCTTTATTCGCAGTACCGCGAGCTTCAGTCGTTTGCTCAGTTCGGAAGCGACCTCGATGCGGACACCAAGGCAAGACTTGCCCTTGGTGAGCGTATAGTTGAGGTGCTGAAGCAGGGAAGAAATGCCCCTGTTCGCGTGGGATGCCAGGTTGCCATCGTTTACGCTGTTATTCACGGTTTCCTTGACAAGGTTGAGGTTAAGAATGTCAGCGTTTGGGAGGCTGCACTCTACGAGCTGCTTGAATCAAAATTCCCGGAGCTGCTTGCAAAAATAGAGAGCGGTTCTTGGGAAAAGAGCGAGACAGATACGCTTGAGGAAGCTATAAACGAGCTTAACCGTGTGCGCACAGACCTTTGCGTGCGAGGTAATTAACCGTGGGAGCAGATATTAAAGCCCTGCGTATACGCATAAAAAGCGTTGATTCCACCCTGCATCTTACAAAAGCCATGGGACTTGTGGCGTCGTCCAAAATACGCCGCGCAAATGACGCTATGAAAAAGGGGCGTGAATACGCCGCCGCTCTTGATGCTTTTATAAGTGAGCTTTCAGGCAGCACGGAGTGTCTTAAGAGTCCGTATATGCAGATGAGGGGCGACGAGCTTTCGCGCACACGAATTATTGTCATTGCCGGCGACCGCGGACTTGCGGGGGGCTATAATGCCAACATTTTCAGACTCGCTTCGAATTACAAGGGCGCGGAATTTATCCCGATAGGCAAGCGTGCCTGCGAAAAGTTTGGCAAAGCCATAAATTCCTCGGAGAAATATACCTCAGAGGAAGCATATGTGCTGGCAAAGAAGCTTTGCGCGGATTTTGCCGACGGCGAATATGACAGGCTCGGCATAATTTCCACGAAGTATGTTTCCATGATGACTCAGGATGCAGAAATCAAATGGATACTGCCGCTTGCGAGAAATGCGGAAGTGTCAGCTTCCAGCATAGTTTTTGAGCCGGACGAAATATCCGTTTTAAATGAGGTTATGCCCGAATACACTGCCGGAGTCATTATGTCGGCACTCCGTGAGAGCTTTGCTTCTGAGGTGGCGGCACGCCGTATGGCAATGGACAGTGCCGGAAAGAATGCAACTGCGATGATAGACAGTTTGCAGCTCCGGTATAACCGTGCGCGTCAGGGTGCTATTACTCAGGAAATTACCGAAATTGTTGCCGGAGCCGGTGAATAATGTCCGGTGGCATACAATGAGGCTTATATCAGAACGAAAGGAAGTCACACTTTGGACAGTAAACATAACGGCGTCGTAGCGCAGGTCATGGGACCTGTAGTCGACGTGAGATTTGAAGAAGGCGGACTGCCTGCAATTTATAACGCGCTGACCATGCCTATTGGTGACAGAACACTGACTGTTGAGGTGGCACAGCATATCGGTGATAACACCGCGCGCTGTATCGCTATGTCCTCTACCGACGGTCTTCAGCGCGGTACGGTCGTTACAGATACGGGACGCGGAATCAGCGTGCCTGTAGGCAATGTTACGCTTGGCCGTATATTCAATGTTCTCGGAGATGCGGTTGACAACAAGCCGAGTCCCGATGAATGTGAAAGATGGAATATCCACCGTCCTGCTCCCGATTATGAGGAGCTTTCCACCGCAACCGAGATACTTGAAACGGGTATCAAGGTAATCGACCTTATCTGCCCCTATTCCAAGGGCGGTAAAATAGGACTTTTCGGCGGTGCAGGCGTTGGTAAGACCGTTCTTATTATGGAGCTTATCAACAATATCGCT
>CAJGCT010000005.1 GCA_904501985.1 uncultured Clostridia bacterium | reverse complement strand
GAAGCCCCGGCAGACGTGAAATCGGTCACGGTGCATTGGCAGAAAGATCGCTTGTTCCCGTTCTCCCCTCTGTTGAAGAATTCCCCTATGCTATCCGTTTGGTAAGTGAAGTTGTTTCCTCTAACGGTTCTACTTCTCAGGCTTCTGTTTGCGGTTCGACCCTTGCACTTATGGATGCAGGTGTTCCCATCAAGGCTCCCGTTGCAGGTATTTCCTGCGGTCTTATTACCGAAGGCGACAGCTGGGATACCATGATCGACATTCAGGGTCTTGAGGACTTCTACGGCGATATGGACTTCAAGGTAGCAGGTACAAAGAAGGGTATCACCTCCATTCAGATGGACCTTAAGATTGACGGTCTTACTCCCGAGATCATCGCTGAGGCATTCGCTGTTACCCACAAGGGACGCGATTACATCATCGACGAGGTTATCTTAAAGGCTATCGACAAGCCTCGCGCTGAGGTTTCCAAGTACGCACCCAAGATGCTCTCCATGAAAATAAACCCCGACAAGATCCGTGAGGTTATCGGCTCCGGCGGTAAGGTTATCCAGAAGATCACCGCTGATACCGGCGCAAAGATCGACATCGAGGATACCGGCGACATCTTTATTTCCGCAATCAATCCCGATTCGGCAAATGCGGCTAAGGCTATCATCGAAGCTATCGTATTCGAGCCTGTTCCCGGCGAGATCTACGAGGGCAAGGTAACAAGAATCATTCCCATCGGTGCTTTCGTTGAGATCGCACCCGGCAAGGAAGGTCTTGTTCACATCTCCAAGCTTGAAAACCGCCGCGTTGAAAAGGTTGAGGATGTATGCGCTGAGGGCGACACCATGCGTGTTAAGTTCCTCGGTACTGATGAAAAGGGCAGATGGAATCTCTCCCGCAAGGATGCACTTTAATATTGCATAAACAGAACCTTTTGGGGGAAGCGCTTCTTTCTTGAGCGATTCCCCCTATTATTTTAAGAAGATACGGTAATTATCATGAACAACAATTATAATAATAACCGTCCGCCGAGGAATGGCGGATCGCGGCAGCAGAATCCCGGGAACCGTCCGCAAAACGGCGGCAGGGGACAGAATATGCCGGTGAACGGCGTGCCGCGACAGCAGGGCGCACAGTATCAGTATAACCGCCCTGTGGGAAATCCGCAGTATCCGCCGGTACGCCACCGCTCAAGGAAGCAGGCACAGCGTGCGGCAGGAATGGTGGTACTGCTTGCCGTCATACTCGTAATGCTGCTTGTTTCGGTGATAATATTCGCCGCAAGATGTGCTACGGGATTCGGCGGTGCGGTTGATACCGATTCAGAGACAACAAGTGACGTTATGGGGTTTTCCTCGGATACTGCCACAGATACAGCCGCCGCTGTTATAACCGATCCTGTCGTTACTGAGCCTCCGGAGACCGAGCTTGATGCGGCGTATGAGTACGTCACAAAGTCCGCCGAGGACGTTCACCGCGGATATCAGATACTTGTAAACTATCAGAATCCCTACAATTTTGACGGCGGATTCAAGCTTGGCACGCTGTATGGGGCGAAAAACGGCTGTTACAAGGTGAGCAACACCACCGATTCTCTTGATACTGCGGCACTTCGCAGTTTTGCGGACATGATGTCGGCGATTTCGCAGAATACGGCGGTTATAGGCGAAGAGACCGTTAAAATGGACGACATAATCATAACAAGCTCCGACCGCACCTATGAATTTCAGGAGCAGTTATACGGTGCGCGTGTAGATCAGTACGGTGAGGAGTATGCGTCACTTTACGTGGCGATGCCCGGTCACAGCGAGCACCACACGGGACTTGCCCTTGACCTTGCCATATACACGGACGGCGGTCACTCGTATACATTCGACGATATAGACGAATATCCCACATGGCTTAAGGCAAACGCCCACAAATTCGGATTTGTCGAGCGGTATCAGGCGGACAAGACCGCAATTACGAAGATCGCATACGAAAATTGGCACTACCGCTACATAGGCAAGCCTCACGCCTTTTATATAACGGCGAATGGGCTATGTCTTGAGGAATATATTGACCTTCTTCGCGGATTTACCTTTAACGGCAAGCATCTTGCCATCACGGACGATGAGGGATGCTCATGGGAGATGTATTTTGTTCCGGCAGGTGACGCACAGAGCACCGATGTGCCTGTTCCGAAGCATTTCTCGTGGGAAATTTCCGGAAACAATGTTGACGGATTCATTGTCACCGTTAAAAAATCGTGATTTTGTAAATATGAAACCGAGAGGTATTTTGCCTCTCGGTTTTTGTGTGGTGAAAAGGGGGGGGGATGGGGACGCGCGCTTCTTTTTGAGCACAGTGCTTCGCAATGTGCATAAAAAGCTGTGCAAAAAAACTTTATACAAGGAAATGGCTTAAGCCACACCCGACATGAGTGCTAATCGTTTGGACGCCACATTCGCGCCGCCTGCATGGCCCCGCACCATTCCGGCGGCTTGGGTGGCGGTAATTGTTTGATGTGAGATGCAATAGCTTCTTCAAAACCCGACCTCTCCGCGGACGAAGCAGCAGAGAGGTCGGGATTTAATTCCACCGCCTATTTTCTTCGCATTCTGAAGAAGCACACAGGCAAAATGAGATGTGTCCGGTCTATCTTCGCTTTATTTTGCAGAGCGCACCGCAGAATTGGTGCACTTCCGCTTCCGTGTTCCAAACACTAAAGCTTGCACGCACTGCGCCGTCGCTTCCGAGGGTGTCATGCGCAAGCGGTGCGCAGTGCAGACCTGCACGGACGCATATGCCCATTTTTGCAAGTTTTGCCGCCAACTCCTCTGAGGAGAATCCGTCTACGTTGAAAAGCACGATACCTCCGTCGAGATGCGGTGCATAAACCCTTGCTCCCATATTGATAAGCGAGTCAGAAAGCAGTCTTGCAAGCCTTGATTCGTTGGCGTATATACGCTCCACGGTTCTTCTTTTTACAAATTCTATGCCGCGCCTTAGTCCCACAATTACGGGGACGGGAAGCGTGCCGGCTTCATACCGCTCCGGCGGATATTCGGGCATAGTGTGGGAGCGCGAATCAACACCGCTTCCGCCGTGAACAAAGGTGGGGAGCGATACCCCCTCACCGAGAATCATCATGCCGCATCCCATAGGACCGTACAAGCCCTTGTGAGATGGCAGGCACAGCACATCAATATTGTCACGCTCCACGTTTATATCATAAATACCGCCTGCCTGCGCCCCGTCAACGATAAACAGGATTCCTCGCTCACGGCAGTATGCGCCAAGCTCGGATATAGGCATCACAGCACCGCAGATATTGGATGCCGCAGTGACAACAAGCAGTGCGGCATCCTCGGCGAGTCTGTTAACGGAGGCTAAAATGGCGGCGGTGCGCTCTTCTCCCTCAAAGCCGAGGGCGGATGAAAATACGCGCACCTCACGTCCCGATGCAAGGGCAGGGCGCAGGACTGCATTATGCTCAAGGTCGCTTATGAGAATAGCTCCCTCCACAGAAGATGCGGCGTGTATTGCCATATTCAGTGCATAAGTCGCACCGGGAGTGAATATAACTCTCTCCGGCGATGCTCCGAACATCTCAGCTGTAGCTTTGCGGCACTCAAAAAGCTCCAATGCGGCATTCATTGAGAGGGGATGCGTCCCCCTGCCGGGATTGGCACAGGTATCAAGCGCCATAGCTGTGGCTTGTATTACGCTTTGCGGCTTCGGATAGGTGGTGGCGGAGTTGTCGAAATAAATCATTTGTAGTCCGTCCTTAAGGTCTCAGCGTGCGAAATTATCGCTGTTTTTATTCGTAGAGCCGCGTATATTTTATATCAGCCTTTTTAAGAAGGGCATATGCCGCCTGCAGTGCACCGCGGTGAAGCTCAAGACCGAATGCACAGCCGTTTGGCGATTCTCCAGGGTATAGTCTTACGATATTTGAGCTGATACCGTGTCTTTGCAGAAGCTCCCGTGCCTGCATAGCGTAGGTCATGGAAACCATGGCGATGCGTGTCATGTTTTGCATACAATTCCTCCCTTCACAGTATAATATGCGCCATCGCGTGTGAGGGTGTGCCGGAGAGGGCGGCATTTTTTGAGACATATTACAAAAATTTATATATTACCGTAGGGCGGTGGCGGCACGCCGCCGCTTTTGTGCCGTTTTTGGCGGACGGGCGGATATGGAATCCGCCCTACAGATGTGATTTCGGTATAACGCAAAACGGGAGGCGTTTCGCCTCCCGCATTTGTTTATAGTACCATGTAGAACGGGAGGGGAAAACCTCCTGTTTTAGTAGAATTTTATATAACCGTGTAGGGGAGGCGTTTCGCCTCCCGTTTTTGGTTATAGTACCATGTAGAACGGGAGGGGAAACCCCTCCCCTACAATTGTTTTTTAAATCTTTATATCTCGCAAGCGTTCTTCAGCTCTTTTATAGCCTCCGCAGGGTCGGGCGCGCGGAATACGGCAGAGCCTGCAACGAATACGTTAGCTCCCGCCTTGTATGCTTCGGGGATGGTATCCTTGGTGATTCCGCCGTCAACCTCGATGTCAATGTTTCTGCCGGAAGCGTCTATCATCTGCTTTATGGCACGCACGCTGTCAAGGGTCTCCGGAATAAATGACTGACCGCCGAATCCCGGCTCTACAGTCATTACGAGCACCATGTCAACATATTCAAGCAGCGGCTCAAGAATAAATGCAGGAGTTGCCGGCTTTATGGAAATTGATGCTTTTTTGCCAAGCTCACGGATAGCCTTGAGCACCTCTATCTGATTGTCACAGCTCTCGTAGTGGATGGTGATAATGTCAGCGCCTGCCTTTGCGAAATCGGCAATATAGCGCATGGGATTGGTTATCATAAGATGCACGTCAAAAGTAAGATTTGAGCATTTGCGTATGGAAGATATGACGCACTGTCCGAAGCTCATGTTAGGCACGAATACTCCGTCCATAACATCAAGATGGAGCATATCTGCATGATTTTCGATTCTTTTAAGCTCTTCACCGAGTTTTGAAAAATCCGCCGCAAGCATAGATGGTGAAATTTTTACCATGATAATACAAATTCCTTTACAAAATTTAAATTTTAGGTTGCTTGGCACCAAAGGGACCGTGTGACAAACAGTGAGCTGATGCCATATTATATGAATGTGATATCCAAGACAGGGAGCGGAGTGTGGATGTTGATTCCAAAGGACGGTAAGTTAGGATAACTCCGTAGTCTGTCTTTGTAAGAGCCGCCTCATGGCGGCTCTATTATTTTATACCTTTTCTATCAGCGCGACCGCCTGTGCCGCGATTCCGTCTCCGCTTCCGGTGAAGCCAAGCTTTTCCTCGGTCGTTGCCTTAACGCTTACCGCGCTTGTGTCAATTAAAAGGGCATCTGACAGATTCCTTCGCATATTTTCAATATGTGGGGACAGCTTCGGCTTTTGTGCCACTACGGTTGAGTCCACATTAACTATAGTGTATCCTTCGCCGCGGAGTCGTTTTGCTACAGCGCGCGCAAGCTTAAGACTGTCAGCACCGCGCCATTCTTCATCGGTGTCGGGGAACATCTTGCCGATGTCACCAAGTGCCGCCGCTCCGAGGAGAGCATCCATTATGGCGTGGGTGAGCACATCTGCATCCGAATGACCGAGAAGTCCCTTTTCGTATTCTATTTTTACGCCGCCTATGATGAGGTCCCGTCCCTCGGTGAGGCGGTGCACATCATAGCCTTGTCCTATCCTGAACATACTGTTCTCCGTTTCAGTTTATACGTTTTGCAAGCTCAAGCCGCATTCCCGAATATTTGTATGCGTTCTCAAAGTCTCCGCAGCATTTGCAGCAGAATTCGATGTCCGCCAAAATGTCATAAAGCAGAGCAGGGGGAGCATCGGGGATAAGGGGCAGGAGCTTCGCTTTGGCATCAAGATACTGCGCACTTACCATGTCAAGCTTGGCGTCTATATGCGTTGCGTAAAGCTTGTTTGATATTCCCGAAATAAGCGGTACAAGCTCACCTTTAAGTGTAGGTGCTTCCGGAAGCGGCTGAGAATATGCGCTTTTCGGAAGATTTCCAAGCTTTGTTAAGGAGTAGAGATATACTGCCACGTCGCTTTCGTAGAATACGATACCGTGCAGCTTGTCCTGCACATCATCAAGGGGAGCCGCGGTGTCGTCGGGATAAAGTGCCGGGCAGGCAGTGCAAAGTGTGCGCAGAATGAATATCTGCCGACGGCTCTTGTCGTCATCGCATATCTCTTCTGCCATATCAAGATACAGAGATACCGACGAAAGCTTGCCGCGCATATACTGCTCCTCGGCACAGCCGATGTAAGCCTCGCAAAGAATGCGAGAAAGCTCCATGTCGCGCTTTGCAAGCTCCGATGAGCCAAGCTTTTCAACCACACGCTCATACCGCTTCTGCGTTATCAGACGCCGCATCTCTCGGGACAGCTGCCATCTTGCAAAGTCGTCGGGGTCGCCGAGAAGCGCACCTATGGGCACGTCAAGCCGCTCGGCTATGGCGCAAAGAGTTGGCAGAGAGGGAAGCGCCGCGCCGTTTTCAATTCGGCTCAGCATATTTCGGGTGACATCATCACCCGAAAGCTCACTTTGCGTCATACCCCTCTGCTTTCTGAGTGCGGCAATGCGGCTGCCTATTTGGTCAAGAGCCGGGAAACGCTGACTGCGCTCATCAGTGCTCATTTATTTCCCTCTTGGATATGTGCCGCCTCGAAGCTGTCAAGCTTCTCGTCAACAGTGTCACATACAACAGCACGTGAGCGCTCGGAAAAGCTTAAAAGCAAGCGGTTTATTTCCACCTGTGTTTCATCAAACAGGCGGTTTAATTCAGAGCGTCTCGCCTCTGCGAATTTCTTAAGCTGAGCCTCGGCGGCAACGCGCTTGTTGCGGCACTCAACCTCTGTTTTGGTCATGAGAGCCTCGCTTGAGAATTTCGCCTCGTTTCTGATACGCTCGGCATCGGCAGTGGCTTCCATAAATATTTCGCCCATGCGGCTGGTCATAGACTCATACTGTGCAACCTTTCCTTCGAGGGCACTGTAATCTGAGAGCTTTGCTTTAAGAGTTGTGTTTTCCTCTTTCAGCGAATCTATCTGCTCATTTTGTGCGGCGATAAGATTGTTGGCACGCTCTATTTCATTCCCGTCCTGTTCAGGCGCGGTATTTTCATTTAGCGCCTCAAGCTTTGAATTTGCAGAGTCAAGCTCAGCGCGAACCGTTTCAAGCTCGGCTGTAAGCTCCTTTACCTTTTCTTCAAGCTCCTTTGCAGCCTCATCATAATCACAGCAAAGCTTTGCTATGTATTCGTTTACATCCTTTTTGTTGAAGCCGCCCATTGCGGTACGGAATGCGGGGGATTTAACATTATTCATGATTCAGCAACTCCCAAAATCATAATTATTCACTCTATTGTACCATATAAATTACAATTTAGCAAGAGAAAAGTAAAAAAATTTGCACTTTAACTTGATTTTAGCAGAAAAATGAGGTATAATTACTGTATACCGCTTACGGAATGGAAGCCGCATAGTCGTTGAGGTCGTTTTCTTCTTCCTCATCTATCTCAAATCGGTTGATGGCAGTGTACGCGTCCGGAACCTTTCCCACTATCACCGTTTCCGCAAGCGTCACATCGGCGGCAAGCTCTAATTTTATTATCTCACCTGCGGCGATGACGTTGACGCTCACGCGAACACGCATGGATATTTTGTGCAGGGTTTGGTTTATGCCCGACTCTATGAATTCCGTGCGGATATCCGCCGTTATGTCTCCGATAGGGACAAGACGTATGGTTATCGGGATTCCGCGGCCCATCAGCACGGCACTTCCCGTAAGGCTTCCGAGAGGAACGGAAAAGATCATTGATTTGGGGTCGTTCATAAGCTTGTTAAGGGTTTCCACCGCACTTGTACGAACACTTGACAGTGCCGCAATATCTGTCTCAATGCCGGCGACACCTTCAGCGGAAGATGTGATACGGACAAGTGAGGCATCACCTATGGATGAGCTTACAGCATGGTTTATCGCCTCGGAGGCAAAAATTCTGGCGCGGCTCTTTGCGGCATCGGATATAAGCGGAGATATGCGGAATTCCACAAAGCAGAATACGAACAAAATAAGTATCAAACTAAGAAAAAGCGCAGATAATAATACCGTGCGCAGTTTGTCGGTGCGGCGGCTTCTCCGCCCAAGATATCCTGTCATAAAATCCCCCCACACAGGTATTTTATGAATTTTTCGGCGTTTGGTTACAGTAAGCATAAATTTTACGGAATAATTTCCGATAATACGGATAAAGTTTTGAAAACTGCATTTTTCACACCTGAAAGGAACGGTCACAACATGAAATTACTTGAAGAGCGCATAATAAAGGACGGAATCATTAAAGAGGGCGGTATTGTCAAGGTTGACAGCTTCTTAAATCACCAAATGGATATCGAGCTTATAAATGAAATAGGCAAGGAATTTTACCGCCTGTTCGGCGGAGAAAAGGTGACGAAAATCCTCACTATTGAGGCGTCGGGAATCGGTATTGCCTGCATTGCGGCTCAGTATTTCGGTGCTCCTGTGGTATTTGCAAAGAAAGCCGAGTCAAAGAATCTTGACGGCGACGTTTACACATCCTCCGTTCATTCATACACCAAGGGCAAGGAATACATAATCAGAGTTGCAAGGAAATTCATTGACGCCAGCGACAGAGTGCTTATAATCGACGATTTTCTCGCTAAAGGAAAGGCTCTTCTCGGACTTTTCGATATCGTAAATCAGGCAGGTGCCACACTTGTGGGTGCAGGCATCTGTATTGAGAAGGGATTCCAGGAGGGCGGCAGGATCATTCGCGACATGGGCGTGCATCTTGAATCTCTTGCCATAGTAGAGCTTGACTCTACAGGAAACCTTACTTTCAGAAACTAAAAACGGAGATAATTTATGAATCAGACCCCCAAAACTCCTGCGGATTCCTATACGGAGTCCGTGCAGATACTAAATCTTGCCACAATGAACGGCTACAACCGTCTTTTTGGCGGAAAGCTTATGGAATGGATAGACATATGCGCCGCCGTCACCGCAAGACGTCATTCCAACCGAAATGTTACCACGGCTCATGTGTATTCCCTTGAATTTAAAGAGCCTGCTTATGCAAACAGTCTTGTGGTGATGTGCGGCAAGATTGTATATGTGGGACGGACATCTATGGATGTGTGCGTGAGGTCATATGTTGAGACCCTTGACGGCACGCGCAGGCTTATAAATTCCGCATATCTTACCCTTGTGGCACTTGATGAAAACGACCGTCCTACCCCCGTGCCGCCGCTTGTGCTGACCGGCGACGAGGAGCGTGCGGAGTGGGATGCGGCACTTAACCGCAGACGTGAAAGGAGCGAAAAAAATGGAAAAAGTCCCCTTTAGGAAATGGCTTCCGTTTTTAGCTGTAATGATAGCACTGTTTTACCTTGTGCCGCCGCTTATTTTAGGCACGAGGTTTGAGGATTTCGCCATAAAAATAATCACCCCCGCCTGCTGTCTTGGCGGAGGTATAGTGTTCGGAAAAATAAACGGATGGGTGTGGTATTTCTGCGTTATTGTGGCACTGATATTCGCGCCGACTCTTGTGCTTTACTATTTGCAGAGCGACATCCACTACATATTCGAATACGGCGGACTTGCTCTTGTGGGAAATCTGCTGGGTTACGCGTTTCACAGGGATAAATATTAAAACGGTATAAATGACGGGAGGGGAAACCCCTCCCCTACAGATGGAATCGTTAACATTTCGTAGGGGAGGCGTTTCGCCTCCCGTTTTTTGTATTTAGTTAAGATGAACGTATGGGAGAGTCCCCCTCCCCTACAGATGGAATCGTTGACATTTTGTAGGGGAGGCGTTTCGCCTCCCGTCTTTATGTTTTTGTTATGGCGGCATAATCAACGGTTTTACACAAATATAAAAATACCCGGGAGGCGTTTGCCTCCCGGGTACGCTGTTATTCAAGATCGCGGAATATGGGTTCTTCGTATTCCACAGGCTCGGTGTCCGTGTAATATGGGTCTATCATTATTTCCTTTATCTTCGGGAAGGATGCGTAGCAGGCGATAAACGCGCAGTCCGCAAAAAGGAGCACAAAAGGAATTATGATACCGATAGGAAGCACGTAGTAAAGCAGCATATAGGTGACAAGCAAAAATGCCGCAATGCCGAGGGTTGCCATGATGTTGCGCTTTATGCCCACAAGGGAGAATATAAGCGCGTTTTTCAGTATCTTGAAGATGGAAAGGTCAAAGGTTATCATAAGATTGTAGATATAGAATCGCATCCAGAACCAGATGAGAGCTATAAGCAGGGAAGCGTAGAACATGATATTCATGGAGCTTGATGTTCCCGTGTTGTAGTAGAAGAACACAATATCGTACACGCAGAGGAATGAGAGAACAGCATCAAGTATGCCGAGTATCATGCCTTGTCTTTTGTTTCGTTTGATGGCGTACCAGAAATCCTCCCACATGAATATGGGTTCGCCCTTTATCATGTTGCGTATTATGTATGTCGTTCCGGTGTTCACGTATCCGAATGTGAAGATGATAAGCGCAGACAGGGCAAAGGCGATAGTTGTGAAAACGGTATTGAAGCCGATTTCCGACTGCGTGCCGAATATTCCGAAAAGTGCCGCGGTGACGGGGGACTGCTCGTGAGTCATAACTCCGTAGAGCGGCGCGAACATTTTGTATGCCGGTGCAAAGGAGCCGCGGTCAAGGTTACCGCTCATGGCAAGAAGCAGGAAAAATATGGGGAAGTTTCCGAAAATGAAGTACATATTGACGGTGAGGAGGCGTGTAAACTTGCTTCCGAAATATTTAAAGAAGTTTTGCAGATTTTTAGGGCCTTCAGGCTCTTTTTTTACGCCTTTGCCGTCTTTATTAAAGTTAAAAAGCTTAAATTCTTTTCCGAATACTTTCAAGGTTTTATACTTCCTTTCCTGGTGTTGCAAAATTAACCGTTATCAGAGATAAACGTAGATAAGAAACAGCATAAGCAGTACATCGGCACAGACTATTGCCGAAATACGAAGAAATGTAAGCGTATATGCCACAGCTCCTTTGGAACGGAGCTTTATGCGCGGCGTATTGTGATAATAGCAGGCGGCTTCAGCCGCAAGGAGCGACAGAAGCATTGAAAGGGCAAATGCGGCGCACAGATAGACCATGGAATCAAGTAAAAGTCCCGTGCGGCTTGAAAATTGGAGCATGGTGACGGAAAATCCGAAAATTATGCCCCGATAAAGAAGCAGAGCACCGCTTACCGGCATTGTAAATGGCGAAAAGCCTGCCAAAAACACCATAATGAACATCCACAGCTCATGGATACAGCAATCCGCCGTCACACGGACGACATCAAGCGGAGATACACATTTATAGAAAAGTGCGAGAAAATAACGCTCGATAAGATTATCGTAAAGCTCCGATTCGCCGATGCCGAGAAGCCGGTAAACGGCGCATCCTATAAAGCTTCCGAATATAAACAGTGCGGATGCCGCAAGAAGCGCGGTCTTCCGGTCAACTCTCTCAGACGCCGGAGGGCGTGTGTCGTGAACTTGTCCGACAAAAATATTTCTGTTCAAATTACCACCACCGATGTTTTTTTGTACATCATATGCGGTAGGCGGACAACTTATGACAGCAAACCGAACTCTCGGGACATTTCCTCGGCGCGCTCGGTGCAGGCGCACATTGCGCGGTGGATGATCTCGTCGATTTTCTCGTTATAGAATACGTTCATGGCGCGCTCGGTAGTGCCATTGGGGGAGGTTACCGCACGAACAAGCTCAGCGGCGGTCTTGCCCGAATCAAGGAGCATCTTCGCCGAGCCGATGACTGTCTGGCAGACTGCTTCAAGTATCTGTCTTTCGTCAAGCGCGAGTCCCTGCGCCTTGGCAGAGCGTACCACGCAGTCGATAAAGTAGTAGAAGTAAGCAGGGGATGAGCCGTTGGCGCATATAACGGTGTTCATCTGCGTCTCGTCGATTACCATTATCATTCCAGCAGCCTCAAATATGCCGCAGACGGCGGAAAAGTCCTCGTCCGACACGCGGTCGTTGCGGCAGAGTGCGGATGCGCCGCAGCCTACCATAAGAGGGGTGTTGGGCATAACGCGCACGACGGCGCATTTTGTACCCAGAAGATTTTCCACAGTCTCGGTGGTAATACCTGCCGCAATGGAAATGAACGTCTTTTTCGATATATCAACGCCGCTCTCGCGAATCTCGCCGAGAGCTTCCGCAAAATTCTGCGGCTTTATTGCGAGAAGTATCATTTCACCTGCCTTGCAGGCATCGGTGAGAGAGGGGGCTACATTCAGCCCTTTTTCCGAAAAAAGCTCTGCTTTGTCTGAGAGCTTGTCGTATACCGTTATAAGCCTCGGGTCGACACCCTGCTTTAACATACCGCCGATTATTGCGGTTGCCATATTTCCGGCACCGATAAATGAGATTGATTTCATATAATATTCCTTTCAAGGGATAGGTCATGCGTTTTATAGATTATACCACAAATCTTCATTTTTCGCAAGGATTATGCAAAATAGTTTACAGTTTTAATATATAAATATAAAAATTCGGATTTAAATGAAAGAGACCGTGCGCAAAATATGCGCACGGTCAATTTTAAATAACTATACCCACAGACCCCTTGGGTATCATGAGAACC
Organism: uncultured Clostridia bacterium; assembly: GCA_904501985.1. Classification (GTDB taxonomy): domain Bacteria; phylum Bacillota; class Clostridia; order Oscillospirales; family CAG-272; genus Flemingiibacterium. Next base: position 40,760 of record CAJGCT010000005.1, on the reverse strand, counting down.
CTGCCGCCGCCCTTGTTGGCGGCTTCAAGTGCTTCCACTGTTGTGCCGTAACGCTTTGCAATATCCCAAAGGGTGTCGCCTGCACCGGGATAACACAGGGTCATGGCAGATTTCACAGAATGTTGCCTCGGCTCACCTGTAAGCGTGACCTTGCTTACCCTGCGGCAACGAAGCTTTCTTGCAAGTTCGGCTGTGACGGATACCTCGAAATCGAAATACGCACGCTCGCTGTCGCATCTTACACGCAGATCAGACGTGCACAGCTCGCACACATAGGATATCGGCTCACGGATGTCGCCTGCCGTAAATTCGTACTTTATGGGAAGTGTGGCATCGGCTGACCCGAATCCGCCGTTTTCGTCTAAGTAAATGCAGGACACAGCCGCGCTTCCGAGAAGCACGGCACGACCGTGCTCCACGGTGAGGGAGGATGCCGCAACATCGGCACGGGAGTCTATTATAACAGCACCCACGGGAAGCTTTATTTCAGAGAGGGGCATACTTTCGCCCACGGAGAAGTTTTGGGAAAACAGCTTCGCCGGCGCGGTAAATTCCATATCCGAGAAATCACAGGTGGAATCGCGGTCGGTGGAATACGCGTCAAGGACGATATCCGCATTTGCGCATCCCATGATGTGCGCGGTAATGTCGGAGGTCATGTCAAGCTCGATTATTCGCCGCTCACCGTAGTTGTCCTCGCATATCCTTGCACCAAGCTCAACGGGGACTGCACTGACACGTGCGGAGAGCGAATCGGGACGGCAATTTTCAAAATACTGCGCCGCATCTCCTGCACACACATTAGCGGATATGGGAAGCTTTCTCTCAAAGCTCCGATATGTGGGATTTTCCTCAGCGGATTTGTACATGACGTGAACGATGGCAGTACCTTTTGTCATCAGATTCATGTCACCCGAATCGAATATTGGGCGTGCTTCGCTGATGGTTATATCGGCGGTGCAGGTGATGATGCTGTCGATGGGCGGCGCGGATGGGTCTATTTCAATATTTTCCGAGATGTGAAGCGGCTCGGCGAGGAATGAGCGGTGAAGCTCGGATTCTGTCGTATCACAGCGTCGCTGGACCCGAAGTTCTTCTTCATGTGTTCGTGCTCCTTCAAATTCGGGAGAACAGGATGCGTCGTGCCTTATTTTTACATCGGATTCCACAAGGGAGCGTATTGAAAGCTTACGGGGATTTGAAAGACGTACCGTGCAGGACGCAATTCTCGGTGTGACGGATATTTCAGCCGAGTCAAGCTCGTCGATCTCACCGAGCGTATTGTTCCACTCGCCTGCGAAATGAACACAGTGAATGGCTTCACCCTCTTTGTCATCCGCCGAGAAGACAACGGCATAGTCCACAGCACCGGAAAATTCCAGCCTGCGCCCGGAAATATAACGTCCGATAAGCACAGGAGATGCGGTGGTCCGCAGAATCTTTTTTACATCCGGATATGTATCCGGCAGTATGTACTCGGCGGAAAGCTCACCGGGAACAGTCCCCGCGAATGCAGGAATTTGGATACGGCTTGCATCCTGCGTACTTTGATTATTCATATGACACCTTCCTTATTTGTTTTTTTTAAGTATATGCACCGTGTGCGGCGCAATATGACTGTGTGATTTTACGCTGAATTGAGTCGGTGCGGCAGTGGAAGAACAGCATTAAAAAAACTTCAAATAATTTTCTAAAACCCCTTGACAAACATAATTGGTTATGCTATAATATAACAGTCGTCAAAAGACGGTACGCGCTTGTAGCTCAGTGGATAGAGTGCCCGGCTACGAACCGGTAGGTCGCAGGTTCGAATCCTGCCAGGCGCGCCAAAAAATCCAAGTCGCAAGACTTGGATTTTTTCATTTGTGTCCGAAGGACACAACATCATTTGCGTGCTTGCACGCAACATCATTTAGCCGAAGGCTAACATCATTCCACCGCAAAGCGGACACAAATGAATGATGTTGCTTCGCAAATGAAGTTGCCTTCGGCAAATGAAGTGATGCTTCGCATCGATGAAGTTGCGCTTCGCGCAAACGGAATGAAAGTGTTAGTTTGTGCACTGAAATAAAGTTGATTTTTAATTGAAGATATGGTAAAATTAGGTATAGAGAGGCGGCGGTATCGTGAGAGAAGACAAGCTCGGTGATCTTTCAATGGAATTATCTGTTGAGGTCTTGCAATTAACAAAGGAACTCCGTGCAAAACACGAAAATATAATCTCAAATCAAATAGGTAGAAGCGCAACGAGTATTTGTGCTAATATTGCCGAAAGCAAATATGCTCACGGTCGCGCCGACTTTATTGCAAAGCTTGAAATTTCACTCAAAGAAGCTAACGAAACAAGCAAGTGGCTCGAAATGCTGTGGAAAAGTGATTATATTGATGAAACAAGATATCAAACGCTTGATCGGAAATGTTCGACAATAAGATTTTTGCTTGTGAAGTCTATTACGACGGCGAAAAACAATATTAATAATGCCAAAGGATAATTTATACCAATGGATATATGTCGACTCTCATAACCCAATCCTACAAAAGAGCTTTTGTCGTTTTGGCAGATTGAGAATCGAAAATCTCCAAAATATTCAAAAAAATCTGATTTTTCCCCTTGACTTTAATTCGCTAATGTGATACAATAATATAAATTGCTATATAAGCAGGAGGACAAAAATTATGAATGCTGAACAGATTCAGATTCTTATCGCCATGATAGTATATATGGCGGCAGTAATACTGATCGGCGTATTTTACGCCAAACGTGCTAACAAAAGCTCCGAGGAGTATTACCTCGGCGGACGCTCTCTCGGCCCGTGGGTAACGGCAATGAGTGCCGAGGCTTCGGATATGAGCGGATGGCTCCTTATGGGTCTCCCCGGAGTCGCATATTGGTGCGGTCTTGCCGATGCGGCATGGACAGCAATCGGTCTTGCCATCGGTACATATTTCAACTGGCTCATCGTTTCAAAGAGACTTCGCCGCTACAGCGTGAGAGCAAACAATTCCATCACGCTCCCCGAATTCTTTAGTAACCGCTTCAGAGAGAAGAAAAAAGTCATCATGTTCATCGCGGCGGCATTTATTCTTATTTTCTTCACAGTATATGCGGCAAGCTGCTTTGTTACCTGCGGTAAGCTGTTCTCGTCACTTTTCGGACTTGATTACAAGCTTATGATGTTCATCGGTGCGGCTTTCGTGCTTCTTTATACTCTGCTTGGCGGCTTCCTTGCCGAGAGTATATCGGACTTCATGCAGGCGATCGTAATGATAAGCGCGCTTACAGTTATCGTTATTATCTCCACCGTACAGGCAGGCGGTATCGGCGCTGTTATTGAAAACGCGCAGAATATCCCCGGATTCCTTGATTTCTTCGGAATCGCATCTCCCACGGTTGTTGACGGCGTTCAGCAGGTGATTGACGGCGCTCCGGTGTTCGGCGAGGCAGGGAAATACGGTATTCTCACCATCTGCTCCTGCATGGCATGGGGTCTCGGCTACTTCGGTATGCCTCAGGTACTCCTTCGCTTCATGGCGATCCGCCGTGAGGATGAGCTTAAGCGCTCACGCCGTATTGCAATGATATGGGTTGTTATCTCCCTTGCGGTTGCAGTGTTTATCGGTATCGTGGGACGCCAGCTGTTCCCCGTGGAGCACCTTACAAAATCTGCGGCAGAAAACATATTTATAACACTTTCCACAAGCTCACTGCCGGCAATTTTGGCAGGCTTCGTAATGGCAGGTATTCTTGCCGCTACCATCAGCTCGTCTGACTCCTACCTTCTTATTGCGGCTTCTGCATTTGCCAAGAACATATTCCACGGTGTATGCAAGAAGAACGCTACCGACAAGCAGGTAATGGTAGTTTCCCGTATCACACTTCTGGTGCTTGCACTCATAGGCATACTCTTTGCGCTTGATGAAAACAGCGTTATCTTCAATATCGTATCCTTCGCATGGGCAGGATTCGGCGCAACCTTCGGTCCGCTTATGATATTCTCTCTGTTCTGGAAGAGAATCAACAAGGCAGGCGCAATTGCCGGTATGGTAAGCGGTGCAGGAATGGTATTCCTTTGGAAGCTTGTTATTTCCAAGGCAGGCGGCGTGTTTGCAATCTACGAGCTTCTTCCGGCGTTCATCTTCTCCGCAATATGCATTGTTGTGGTATCACTTCTCACCAAGGCTCCCTCAAAGGAGATCGAGGCGGATTTCGAAGCTGTTCGCTGCGGCAGTGTTGAGGCGTAAGAAATTCATATGAAAAAAGGAGCTTCTTCGGGAGCTCCTTTTTTGATGTGACAGGAATGTTTTGTAATAAACGACCGCCGCCCTACGGAGTATATCGGTAATTTTGCGCCATACGCCGTAGCGGAGGTGTCTCTTTTCTACAATTCAGCGATATTCGCAGGGTGCATATCCACCAATCGTAGATATGCGCCATTCGCGCAAAAATAAACTCCACTGAAAATAGGTTTACGCCGTCTTTTTTTTATGTTAAAATAATTATAGTAAATATACTTAGGAGGTAATACAAATGGATGCAAAATCTATTGGCACAAATATAGCGAAGCTGAGAAAAAAATGCGGTATGACACAGATGGCACTTGCCGAGAAGCTCAATATAAGTGATAAGACTGTATCAAAGTGGGAGTCGGGGCAGGGATATCCGGATATTACGCTGTTTCCGGCACTGTCAGCGCTTTTCGGCGTTTCTATTGACAGCCTTATGCTGGGCGAGAAGCGCGGTATCGCCGTTGCAGGCACTACGCTTGCAGATATCGTAAAGGTGATAGAAGATTATCCCCAAAAGGGAATGCTGGCGCACATAACCGAGGTGAGCTATGCCGTTGGCGGATGTGTGCCCAATGTTGGCGTTGACCTTGCTAAAATCGACCGCACGCTCCCCGTATATGCGCTGGGGGCCGTGGGCGAGGATGAATACGGACGCTTCCTTGTTGAAAAGCTTAAAAACTACGGTCTCAATGTAGACGGTCTCGTTCATCTTCAGGGCAGTGACACCGCATTTACCGACGTTATGAGCATTCCGTCCGGCGAGCGTACTTTTTTCACCAAAATGGGTGCATCGGGTGAGTTTTGCCCCGACCATGTGGATTTATCCTCACTTAACTGCGATATACTTCACATAGGCTATATATTCCTTCTCGATAAATTCGATGCGGCGGATGCGGAGTATGGTACTGTAATGGCACGTTTCCTTAAATCCGTTCAGGATGCCGGAATCAAGACGTCCATCGACGTTGTAAGCTCCAACACCGGAAACTATGCGGAAAAGATTCTTCCGGCACTTAAATATTCCAACTACGCGATTATGAATGAGATAGAATCCTGCGCTACCTTTGGTGTTTCGCCAAGAAATGCTGACGGAAAGCTTGATGCCACTGCTTTACGTTCCGTTATGGAGAAAATGGTGGAGTGCGGAGTACGCGACAAGGTCATCATCCATGCCAAGGAAGCAGGCTTTGTGCTTGACGCTGTAAGCGGTGAATTTTGCACGGTAACGGCACTGAATGTACCTCGCTCTGAGATAGTAGGTACGGTAGGTGCAGGTGATGCGTTCTGCGCAGGCTGTCTTTACGGAATCTACAACGGCTGGGATAATCGCCAGATGCTTGAATTTGCATCGGGAGCTGCGGCGTGCAATCTGTTTGCCGCAAATTCCGTTGACGGCATGAGAAGCCGTGACGAGATTGTCGCTGTTTGCGAAAAATACGGCTTTCAGTGATAGATTGAGTGAATAATTAAAACACGCGCCATTCGGCGCGTGTTTTATCTTTTTGTATAATGAAAACCACCAGTTAAGCTGGTGGTTCCGTAGAGGCTTTTGCCGTTGAGAGATCCCGCGTGCCGAGAAAGGCTCCCTTCGGGAGGGAGGCTAAAGTAAGTCGCCGCATCTGCGGCAGTAGGGCAAATTTGCGCGTGTCGGATATTTCAGTGGGCGTTTAGCCCTGCTTATACCACGCCCTTATAGGGCGGAGCAAACCACCGGCTTAGCCGGTGGTTATGATTATTCAATAGGCTCAAAATCGGCGGCACCGTGCTTGCAGAGGGGACATATAATATCATCCGGCAGAGTATCACCCTCATATACCCATCCGCACACCTTGCATACAAAGCCTTTCTTGCCCTCGATTTCGGGTTTCGGCTTCACGTTGTCGTAATAGTAGCTGTAGGTCATGGTGGGAGCGTCGGAAATGACGCGCGCCTCGGTTACGGAGCAGATAAACATTCCGTGAGTGTCAAGGTCAACGTAGCTCTCCACCTTCAGGGACATAAACGAGTTTATGTGCCGCGGCAGGAAAATAAGCCCGTTATCCGAGCGAAGCGGCTCACATTCGGCAAACTTATCAACATTTCTTCCGCTCTGGAAGCCGAATTTTTCAAAAACGGCAAAGGGCGCACTCTCGGTGAGCACGTTGATGTTCATTTTGCCTGTCTGCTTTATTACATGATGTGAGTAGTTTTCCTTGTTTATAGTTACGGCAAGTCTGTTTGGTGTGTTTGTCACCTGCGTTACCGTGTTTACAATAAGACCGTTGTCTTTCTTTCCGTCATTTGAGGTTATTACATACAGACCGTAGCCGATGTTAAAGAGGGCGGTAAGGTCATTCTTGTTTGCGGTGGAATCTTGCTTTGCAAGATACTCGCGGCAAAGCTCACCGGCAAGGGCATCAAGCTGTGCTGTGCTGTCCTCATTAAGTGCCGACAGAATCTTAACGGTAGTGTCCGTGTAGGTGAGGTTTTTGCAGGCATCAAGCATACCGCGCATAACCTTTGCGGCGAGAGGTGCCCAGCTTCCGTTTTCGATAAGAGCTACGGTGCGGTTGCTGAAATTGCGCTCGGTCAGATGATTTATGAACTCGCGCATGAACGGGAATATCTCCGCGTTGTATGTGGTGGTGGCAAGCACCAGCTTGCTGTAGCGGAAAGCGTCACTCACCGCCTCAGCCATATCACAGCGAGCAAGGTCGTACACTAACACCTTGGGACATCCGTTAGCTTCAAGCTTTTCCGCCAATTTCTGAACGGCTTTTTTCGTGTTTCCGTAGACGGAAGTGTATGCGATAACTATTCCGTCCTCTTCCGGCTGATAGCTTGACCATGTGTTGTAAAGATTTAGGTAGTAGCCGAGATTCTCGGAAAGTACAGGTCCGTGGAGAGGGCAGATCTTCGCAATATCAAGTCCTGACGCCTTTTTTAGGAGCGACTGCACCTGTGTGCCGTATTTTCCAACAATACCTATATAATAACGCCGTGCTTCGTCTGCCCAAGGCTCATTTGCATTGAGTGCGCCGAATTTACCGAATCCGTCGGCGGAAAAGAGCACCTTGTCAAGGCTGTCGTAGGTCACGATGACCTCAGGCCAATGCACCATAGGCGCGGTAACGAATGTGAGCGTGTGCGCACCGAGAGAAAGTGTGTCGCCCTCGCCGACAACCGTGCGGCGGTCCTCAAAATCCGTGCCGAAGAAGTTCTTCATCATTGCAAACGCCTTTTGTGAGGAAACGATGGTTGCATCCGGATAAGCACGCATGAAGTTGAAGATATTTGCAGAGTGGTCCGGCTCCATGTGCTGGACGATAAGATAATCGGGGGTGCGGCTGCCAAGGGTGTCTCTGATGTTGTCCAGCCACTGATGGGTAAAGCGTGCATCCACGGTGTCCATTATGGCGATTTTTTCGTCGATTATGGCGTAGGAATTATAAGACATTCCGTTTGGCACACGGTACTGACCCTCAAAAAGGTCTATCTCATGATCGTTAACGCCGATGTATTTGATTGTATCTGTGATGTGCATTTGATTTCTCCTGATTTGATAATTAAACTATGCTGTAAGTATGATTGTACCACAAATTTATGAATTATTCAACCCCGTAACGCATTATTCTGCGATTTTTCCGTCTGTTGTTACGGTGACAACTCGCCAAGGGATGAATTTGCCGCTTTCTTTAAGCGCGGTCTTTGCCGCCCTCTCAATACCGCCGCAGCAGGGGACTTCCATGCGGATGATGGTGACGCTTCGTATATCGTTTCTCCTTATTATCTCTGTCAGCTTCTCTGTATAGTCGCCCTCATCGAGCTTGGGACAGCCGATAAGTGTGATTCTGCCGCGGATGAAGTCGTTATGGAAATTGCCGTAGGCATAGGCGGTGCAGTCCGCCGCGATAAGGAGATTGGCACCGTCAAAGTAGGGCGCATTAACGGGTACAAGCTTTATCTGCACAGGCCACTGGGACAGCTTGCTTGTGACGGCAGGTGTGCATCCGGTGTTTTCTTCAAGAGGGCGGCGAATTGCCTTGCTGTGAGTTCCGGGACAGCCGCAGGGGAGTTTTCCACCGGCTTCCTTTGCCTTCTTTTCGGATTTTGCCTTCAGCACCGCTTCTTCGTCGTATGCAGGTGCTTCTCGAAGCTCAAAGCTTATTGCATCGGTTGGGCAAGCAGGCAGGCAATCGCCGAGACCGTCGCAGTAATCCTCACGGGTAAGCTTTGCCTTACCGTTTATCATTTCAATGGCACCCTCGTGACAAGCCGCCGCGCAGGCACCGCATCCGTTGCATTTTCCTCATCTATCTTTATTATCTTGCGTATCATAGTATTCCCTCCGTAAAATTTTATATTGACTTTACGGTATTATTATAGTATAATGTGACATGAAAGTCTGTTGTATTTACAACGAAGAGGTGCTTATGAAAAAATATTTTGATATACTTAAGAAAAGCAAGCTGTTTTCGGGTATCGAAGACTCGGAGCTTGAATCTATGCTTCACTGTCTCCAAGCGAGGGAAAAGCATTATGACAGGGCAGAATATGTGGTATGCGCCGGAGATACTGTGCGCAGTATTTTTCTGGTGGTTTCCGGAAGTCTGCTTATTCAGACCGACGACTATTGGGGAAACCGCAGTATACTTGACCGCGTTGCAGAGGGCGAGATGTTCGGCGAGATATACGCCGCACCGGGGTGCGGTACGATGCAGACGGACGTTGTGGCGGCGTGTGACTGCACGGTAATACTTTTGGATGTAAACCGAATACTGACGGTCTGCACCAATGCCTGCCGATTCCATACAATGACGGTGCGCAACCTGTTCTATTCCATCTCGGAAAAGAATCTTCGCCTTATAGAGAAGATGGGGCATATGTCAAAGCGTACCACAAGAGAAAAGCTGATGTCATATCTGTCGGATGAGTCTAAACGGCAGGGGACCTCGGAGTTTATTATCCCATACAACCGTCAGGAGCTTGCGGATTTTCTTTCTGTGGACAGAAGCGCTATGTCAAGCGAGCTGTCCCGAATGCGTGACGAGGGAATGCTGGAATTTGAGCGGAGTCGGTTTGTTCTTCTTTAAGACGGTGATACCGAAACGCGGTTGTAGGGGAGGGGTCACCCCTCCCGATTTTAAGATACCGATAAACGAAACAACGGGAGGCGAAACGCCTCCCCTACAAAGATATCGAAACGCGGTTGTAGGGGAGGGTCTCCCCTCCCATTTTAAATCTTTAGCGATACCCAGCCTATTGAGCTTATATTTCGAAATCCACCGCAACGCTTGAGGCGGTTACGGCGTGCATATGCTTCTTTACAACGGAGCAGTGGTATTCGTCTGCCTGATACGCATCAAGTGCGGCGCGGTCGTCAAGTGTCACCGCAAGATATACGTCATATGAGCGAGCCGAGCGGAGAATATCCGTACCGACCTCAATATCGCGGAGCATAGGCACATTGCCGCGCATGGAAAGAAGCACCTCTTTGCATTTTGCCATAGCTTCGGCGGTTGGGTCGGACAGTTTAAAGCAAACGATGTGTTTTATCATAATAATATTCCTTTCGGTTAATATAATTCAGTGTAACGTATATATTATAGCACCGAGACTTCGTAAAATCAAGTGTTTACCCAAAAAAGAGAATTATTGTATTGACAAATCAGAAAAATAATGGTATCATATTATAAACAAATAATAACCGCAAGGGGGCAATTAAAATGGCAGACGAAATTTTTGAAACTGAGGATATATACACACTTACCGACGAGGACGGAGCTGAGATGCAGTTCTCGCTTCTCGGAAGCTGTGAGATCGACGGCAAGGAGTATTTTGCAATGATTCCTCTTGACGAGGGCTCTGACGAATACGTTATTCTTAAGAAAGAGATTGACGAGAACGGCGAAGAGCTGCTTGTTACCATCGACGATGACGAGGAATTTGACCGCGTGGCTGATCTTTTCGAGGACGAACTTTTCGATGAGATCGACTACGACGCTCCCGAAGAAAAATAATGCTAAGAACGTCGGTCTTACAGGATAAGACCGACGTTTTTTGTGTATAAATGAACGTTTTCGAAAGCGGGCAAATATACAATGGCAATATCAGGTAAACCGCTTTAAAATACAAAATAATGAATTTTCAAAAACCACTTGTATTTTCAAAAAAACTGTGGTATACTGTATACACGAAGCCGTAAGCTTTATGGGGCTTCGTTATGACACAAATTCTTCCTGCCCTGTGCGTGATGTACAAGTTTTAAAAACCCACAAAAGAAACAAATGGAGTCCGGCCTTCACCTGATGGGAATGCAGACCTCCCGACCGTTCCTGATCTGTGAAGCATTTATGCTTCTGCACGAGCGACTCGGATGTTGGGAGCACAAAACAGGTGAGAGGACACCAGCCTTGCACAAGCAGGGTTTTCTTATCTTGTATCACACGGCACGGCGGGGTTTTTGTTTTTATTTTGATTTTATGACAACCTTTGGAGGAAGTCTGAAAAACGGGTCGTTTTTCAGACAATTAAGTTTTGTGCTTTCGCATCTCCGATGCGAATTTCCTAGCGGAAATCGACACAAAACTTCATAGCTGTAGGAAAGGCGTAATTATAAATATGAAACAAAAAAATCCGGCAAAGAAAAACGATATTTCGGATATTGTCATTACCGATATAAATAATCTCGGATGCGGCGTGGGACGTATTGACGGCGTCGTTACCTTTGTTGCAGGCGCGTGCACGGGGGATGAGCTTACTGTAAAGCTTATCAAGGTCACGTCAGACTATAACGTGGGCAAGATCGAAAAGATAAATAAGCCGTCCCCATACCGTATTGATCCCGGATGCTCGGCGGCAAAAAGATGCGGCGGATGCGTGTATCGCTATGTTACATACGAGCATGAGCTGGAGCTTAAGCGAAACCGCGTTTTAATGGCGATGAAAAAAGCCGGACTTACTGTGGAGGTGGGCGATGTTCTTCACACAGGTGAGCTTGACGGGTATCGCAACAAGGCGCAGTATCCCATCGGTACCGTGACCTTCGGCAAGGGTAAAGATGCGGTGACACGGACTGCAATCGGCTTTTATGCGGAAAAGAGCCACGATATAATCCCCTGCGTTAATGAGGACGGCTCATGCAGGCTTCAGCCGCCGATTTTCGGTGAGATAGCGGACTTTGTTCGTGTTTTTATGGACGAAAACAAGCTTTCCGCTTATGATGAGGTAAGCGGAAAGGGAATAATGCGTCATTTGTACCTTCGCCGCTCGGAAACAAGGGGCGAGGTCATGGTTTGCCTTGTGGCGACCGAGAAAAACGACAAGATACTGTCCCTTGCCTGCGCACTTTGCGGAAAATTCGACTGCATTGCAAGTCTTTATGTAAATATAAACAGAAAAAACACCAATGTGGTGCTTGGCGACGAGTATCATTTTCTGTACGGCGAAAAGAAGCTGACGGACGAGCTTTGCGGACGCACTTTTGAGATTTCGCCCCAGTCATTCTGGCAGGTGAACCGCCGCGGCGCGGAACTGCTTTATAACAAGGCGGCAGAGCTTGCGGGTATCAAGCCCGGCGAGAGGGTGCTTGACCTTTTCTGCGGTATCGGAACTGTGGGAATGTCGGTGTGCCGTGAGGATGCCAAGCTGTACGGCATTGAGATAGTACCGGAGGCGGTGGAGAATGCCAAGCGAAATGCGAAGCTGAACGGATACAAAAACGCGGAGTTTATCTGCTGTGACGCCGCTGACCCCGACTCCTTTAACAGAGAGCTTGACCGCATTGCCGAGGGTGGACTTGATGCGGTGATACTTGACCCACCGCGAAAGGGATGCTCGCCGGAGCTTCTTGCGAAGCTCAAAGACATCGCGCCGGAGCGGATTGTTTACATCTCCTGCAATCCAGACACGCTTGCGCGTGATATTGCGGTGCTTGGGGACGAATACGTCTGCGAGCGTGTGACGCCTGTTGATATGTTTCCGCGGACGGGGCACTGCGAAGCCGTTTGTGCGCTGTATCGCGCTTAAGAAGGAGCAACAAATGGAACAAAACCAAACCAAACGAACTATCGCCGCATGGGAGATTCTTCTTATAGTGCTTGGCTCTCCTGTATGGCTTCCGATTCTTATTGCCGTATTTGCTATACTTCTTTCTCTTTACATATCGCTGTGGTCCGCGATAATTTCCCTGTGGGCGGTGTTTGGATCTTTTGTCATCTCGGCTGTGGGTGCCGCTTTGGCAGGTGTGGTGCTTACTATTGTAGGCAAGGCTCTTTCGGGCGTGTTTTTGATTGGCGCGGGACTCATTTTCGCAGGACTGTCCGTTTTTATGTTTTTTATTGGCAAGCTTGCAACAAAAGGCATTTTGTTTCTCACTAAAAAGATTGCTCTGGCAGTCATAAGCCGTTTTCGGAAAAAGGAGACAATATAATGAATAAAATACATATAATATGGCTTGCCGCTGCCGTTATACTTATAATTCTCGGAATTTGTATGTCAGCTTCGGCACTTGGCATGAACGGCTGGGATTTCACAAAGCTCGGCACTGTCAAGTATGTAACAAATACCCATAATCTTGGCGAAGAATTTACAAACATATCCTTTGATACGGACACGGCTGATATACTGTTCATTCCGTCTGGCGACGGGAAGTGCAAAGTGGTTTGCCATGAGCCTGAAAATCAGAAGCATACAGTGTCTGTCAGCGGCGACACTTTGACTGTCAGTGTGCGAGACCAGCGAAAATGGTACGAATATATCGGCATTTCCTTCGGCTCTCCGAAGATAACGGTATATCTGCCGGAGTCGGAGTACGGTAATCTCCACATTCGTGAAAGCACCGGAGATGTGGAAATACCGGAAGCTTTTACTTTTGACGGCATTGATATTTCGGCAAGCACGGGGGATGTAAAATGCTTTGCTTCCGCTTCGGGGAATATTAAAATAAAGCTCAGCACAGGCGACATACTTGTTGACGGTGTTTCGTCGGCAGGGCTTGATATGTCCGTTTCAACGGGCAGGGTGAGCGCATCCCACATAAACTGCGGCGGTGACGTTAAGCTTCATGTTACAACAGGAAAAGCGAACCTTTCAAATATTGCCTGTCGAAACTTTATATCTGACGGCGACACGGGCAGTGTAAATTTAGAGAATGTTATTGCCTCGGGAAAATTTGATATTGAGCGAAGCACCGGTGAAGTAAAATTTGACGGATGCGACGCCGCGGAAATTTTCGTTGAAACCGACACAGGCGATGTTACGGGAAGCCTGCTCTCGGATAAAATATTTATCGTTGAAACCGATACAGGGCGCATTGACGTACCAAGGTCAGTGAATGGCGGAAGATGCGAGATTGAGACCGACACAGGCGACATTAAACTTTATATTCGCTAAAAGGTGAGGTAATATTTTGGCGATACGTTAGAAATTGCGGGATTATGCGCAATTTTGACGTATCGCCATTGACTTTAGGAGAGAAATGTGGTATACTCATCTCTGTGAGTTTGAATATTACCTCGGAGGAAATTATGGAAGATAAAAAGACTGCAAAATTTTCGGGAAGATGGGGATTTATCCTGTCTGCCGTAGGTTCTGCTGTTGGTATGGCGAATGTATGGGGATTCCCCGCAAAGCTGGGTGCAAACGGCGGCGGTGCATTCCTTGTGGCATATCTTATTTTTATTGCACTGTTTAGTTCAGTAGGTCTTGCGGCGGAATACGCTGTGGGACGGCGTGCGCGTACAGGTCCCCTTGGCGCATTCAAAAACGCGTTTGAAGCACGCGGTAAAAACGCAGGTAAAGTCGGCGGACTTATCGGCTGGCTTCCTCTTGCCGGTTCTATGTGCATCGCGCTGGGTTACGCCGTAATAGTTGCTTATGTGCTTAAAGCGTTTTTCGGCTCTGTCACAGGCGAGCTTATGAATGTAGACACGGGAAAATGGTTTGAATCCTTTTCAGAGCAGAGCTTCTCCGTTGTTCCGTTTCACATTGTAGTTGTGGTTATAACCATTCTCACACTGCTTCTCGGAGCAAAGAGCATTGAAAAGAGCAACAAGATAATGATGCCGGTGTTTTTTATCATCTTTATTGTGCTGGCTGTTCGTGTGGCGTTTCTTCCCGGTGCGCTTGAGGGGTATAAATTTATTTTTACCCCCGATTGGGCGGTGCTTAAAGAGCCTATGGTGTGGATATGGGCGATGGGACAGGCGTTTTTCTCCCTCTCGCTGACGGGAAGCGGTATGATAACCTACGGTGCATATCTTGACGACGGTGAGGATGTTGTACACATTGCGGTGCGCACGGCCGTATTCGATACTATAGCGGCACTTGTTGCGGCATTTGTTATAATCCCTGCCTGCTTTGCCTACGATCTTGATGTGGGCGCAGGTCCGTCACTCCTTTTTGTAACGCTTCCTCGAATACTTCAGGACATCCCATTCGGACAGGTGTTTGCGGTCATACTTTATGTAGCAATGATATTTGCAGGCATAAGCTCGCTTCAGAATATGTTTGAGCCTGTGTGCGAAGCTTTGCAGAAACGTTTGCCGAAGCTTTCGCGCACGGCACTGCTTTGCATACTCGGCGTTGTATGCCTCGCTATCGGCGTGAATATGGAAAAAATCTCATTATGGGGACCGTGGATGGACATTGTATCTATCTATATTATCCCCATCGGCGCAACTCTCGGTGCTGTATCATGGTTCTGGCTGATGAAGAGGGAAGACATCCTTGACGAGGTAAATAAGGGCACGGGCAAGCCGCACGGAAAGCTGTGGTATTTTGCAGGACGCTATCTGTATGTACCATGTGCGCTGATACTCTGCCTTGTGGCACTGTTTATGAAAGTAGCATTTTGAGCGGAATATACAATCTGCTTTGTGAAAACAGGTCGCTTGCCTGTGCGGCGGAGGAGATTTCACGGCTTATTTTGAATCGTGGAGAAAAAGAATAGAAATGAAAGGCGTACCTGCTTTTATTGCAGGTACGCCTTGGTTTGTTTTCGGTCAACGGGCGGATATGGAATCGTGCCTACGAGATTAACTGTTGTGGCAACCGTTATCCCTTCGCCTTTCTCTCAGGAAGCTGTGAAATGATGATAGCGGCGAACATTATGACGGAGCCTGCAAGCTCGCGTGTGGTGGGGAACTGCGAGAGCACTATCATGCTTGTAAGGACGCCGAACACGGATTCAAGGCTCATAAGGAGCGATGCTACAGTAGCCTCGGTGTGCTTTTGTCCCACTATCTGAAGCGTGTATGCGATACCGCTTGAAAGGATGCCGGCGTATGCGATAGGGAACCAATTTGCGACTATAGTGGCAAATGATGTTTCCTCAAAGCACAGGGCAAGAATAGTGGAGAGAACGAAAACCACGAAAAACTGAAGGCATGACAGCTTAACTCCGTCAACATGAGGTGAGAAGCGGTCAACTACAAGAATCTGCACAGCATACGCCACGGCGCACAGCATAAGAAAGATGTCGGTGGTGGCAAGAGTGAAGCTGCTTGTCATACAGAGAAGATATAGTCCCACTGTTCCCATTCCAATGCAGAGCCAAAGTATGGGGCGGACCTTTTTCTTTATAAAAAGTCCGAGGAGCGGAACAAGCAGGATGTACATTGCGGTGACAAATCCGGCTTTTCCGGAGTTTTCGCCTGTAATTCCGAACTGCTGAAGCGCAGATGCCACGGTAAGTGCTACGCCGCAGTATATTCCGCCCACAATAAGCGGTTTTGAGAGCTTTTTCTCGCTGTTTCCGCCTCTGACGGTGATTTTATCCTTTATGAGGCTGACGGGGATAAGAAAAAGTACACCGAGAAGGGAACGTGACGCTAAAAAGGTAAAAGGCTGGACATCCTCGCTTGCAACGCTCTGTGCCACAAAGGTTGAACCCCACAAAATAGCGGCAAAGAGCAGGGCGAGGCTGCCTAAAAGACGTTTTTTCGACATTGTGATACCTCTTGAGAGTTTTTTATAAATACATTCAAAGAATGGAGAGGATCTTAACGATCCTCTCTGAAATATGTTGTTCCGAGAGCAGCAGGCGGCTGATGCTCTTTCTTTTTACGAAGGGTTATGAAGATCAGTACCACTATTGTCATAGCGTAGGGCACCATGTCAAGAAACTGTGGGTTGATCTTGCCGATAAGGGGAATTTCGGTGTTCTGGAGCTGAGGGCTGAGTGCGCGCATCGCACCGAAGAAATATGCACCGAAAATTGCCTTTGCGGGACTCCATGTGGCGAATATTACAAGTGCCACCGCGATCCAGCCGATACCGCCCGTCAGATTTTCCTGCCAGCGGTCAACGTAAACAAGCGACATATACGCGCCGCCCATTCCGCAGAGGAAGCCTCCGGCTAAAATGTGCACGTATTTGTAGGCGGTGATGTTGATGCCCGAAGCGTCCGCCGCGCCGGGATTCTCGCCGATCATGCGCATATTGAGACCGAAGCGTGTACGGTTCATATAAACGGCGAGGATGATCGCAAGTGCTATGGAGATGTAAACGTATATACTTTGAGAGAACAACATCTTGCCCAGAATCGGTATTTCGCACAGTACCGGCACCTCAAAGTCAGCGAGGGGGGCTGCCACCGATTTCGGCAGGTTCAGCATGGTATACATCTGCTCCTGTACGAAGCCGGGCATAACCTCAACCGGGATCTTCATATTGCCGAGGAAGTTTGAAAGTCCTGTGCCGAATATGGTAAGCACGAGACCGGTAACTATATGGTTGCCCATGAAGGTTACGGTAATTATGGCGTAGATGAGTGCACCGATAAGACCTGCAAGTCCTGCCGAGAGAACGGCAAGCACCGGATTTCCCGTATTGTAGCCGGTCATGAAGCCTACACAAGCTCCCATAAGCATCATACCCTCAACGCCAAGGTTGTTGTGTCCCACCTTTTCGTTGAGAATGCCTCCGAGAGTACCGAAAAGTATGGGAGTGCCCATCTGCACCGTTGCCTGTAAAAACAGCGAAAGTTTATTTATAAATTCCATTATTTTTTCTCCTTTCGCTTGTACACGAACTTATAGTTTGCAAAGAAATCACCTGCAAGCACGAAGAACAGGATGATACCCTGAATGGTTTCCGCAACAGCTGAGGGAATACCGGTGAGTGTACCGATAGAGCTTCCGCCCTGAAGCAGTACCGAGAAAAGGAACGACGCCACAAGAATCACGGGTGCTGACAGCTTCGCGAGCCATGCGGTGATAACCGCTGTGAAGCCGAGACCTGCGGAAAGGGTGTAGGTAAGTCTGCCCTCCGGACCTGTAGCCTGGAGCATACCTGCAAGACCGCAGATGCCGCCTGAGATGACTACCGCCAGAATAAGTGTCTTTGCAACGTTCATGCCGGCATAGCGTGCTGTGTCGGGGTTTTCACCGAGGACCGATATTTCAAAGCCGAACTTGGAGTAGCGCATCATTACAAATACGAGAACCACAAGTACAAGTGCGATTATCCATCCGATATGCACCTTGACTTGACTTGAAAATACGCCTATCTCCGGAAGCATGGCGTTGTCGGTGAATCGGTAGATCTGGGAAACCGTTCTCGGCTCGTGAAGCGGAGAATAGTTTGCAAGATATGTTATAAATCCGATGGCGATGTAGTTAAGCATAAGGGTTACAAGCGTTTCGTTTGTACCGAGCTTAAGCTTCAAAAGTGCCGGAATAAGTGCCACAATGCCGCCGCATACGATGGCTGCAAGCATCATGAGGGGAATCAGTACATAGGAGGGCAGAGTGGGGAAATACCACCATACTATAGTTGCGCCGAATGCGCCCATATAGAACTGTCCCTCAGCTCCGATATTCCAGAATTTCATCTTGAAAGCAATGGAAAGTCCAAGCGACATAATAAGAAGCGGTATGCATTTTTCAATGGTTGCTTCAATGTTGTAGGGCTTGCCGAGAGAGCCTTTTATCATTGCTCCGTAAACTTCAAAGGGATTGTATCCAAGGAGGGCGATGATGATTCCCGAGGCGACCAGTGCCGCGATAATGGAGCCGACGCGGAGTAAACCCTCCTGCCAGGACTTCAGTCCCTGCTTTTTCTGTATCTTGATCATTCGCTGTCCGTCCTTTCGTCGAGGGAGTGTCCAAGCATCAGCATTCCAAGCTGCTGCTTATCGGTCTTCTTTGCGTCAAGTATACCCATGACCTTGCCCTCATGGAGCACCATGATGCGATCGGATATACCAAGCAGTACGTCAAGGTCTTCACCTATAAACAGTATACCGACGCCTTTCATCTTTTGTTCATTGAGAACGTCGTAAATATTATAGGAAGCACCGATATCAAGACCGCGCACCGGGTATGCGGTGATGAGAAGCTCGGGATTAAGGTTTATTTCACGCCCAAGGAGAACCTTTTGGATGTTGCCGCCCGACAGCTTTTTGACGGTGTGATTTGCTGAGGGGGTGGAAATGTCGAAACGCTCGATTATACCGTCTGCAATGCGGCGTCCCTCTTTGCGGTTCATAAACGCACCGGGCATATTCTGGTAGGATTTTAAAAGCACGTTGTCGATGATGGACATAGAGCCTACAAGTCCCATCCCAAGTCTGTCCTCAGGAATAAAGGACATTGTGATACCCCGTTTTATAATATCACGGGGAGTAAGTCCCACGATGCTTGAATCCTTGAATATTATGCTTCCGCCAGCCACGCGGTCAAGTCCTGCAATGGTTTCGCAAAGCTCCTTCTGACCGCTTCCGGCGATGCCGGCAACGCCCAGTATTTCGCCGCTTGAAAGGGTAAAGGACACCTTGTCAAGCGCGGGTCTGTGGTCGGAATTAAGAACGGTAAGCTCGTTTATTTCAAGTATCGGGTGGCGCAGGCTTTCGTCCGGATGGGTGCGTTCAATATCAAGGGAGATGGGGTGTCCAACCATAAGCTCGGTAAGCTCTTTTGCGTCGGTTTCGGCGGTGTTCACCGTGGTGATGGACTCACCTTTTCGAAGAATCGTTACGCGGTCGGATATCTCAAGCACCTCACCAAGCTTATGGGTGATGATAACCACGGAACAGCCCTCAGCTTTCATTTTGCGGAGGATATCAAAAAGTACGGTAATTTCCTGCGGTGTAAGTACAGCGGTAGGCTCGTCCAGAATGAGGATCTTCGCGCCGCGATAGAGCACCTTTAATATTTCGCAGGTCTGCTTTTCGGAGACCGACATATTGTAGACCTTTTTATCGGGGTCAAGCTTCAGACCGTAACGTTCCTCGATCTGTCTTATTTTTGCGCTCATAGCCTTTCCGCCCGTGAAAAAGGAAGCGGACTTGTTTCCGCCGATGATATTTTCCTTGGCGGTGAGCACGTCCACCAATTTAAAGTGCTGGTGTACCATGCCGATTCCGGCGTCGATAGAATCCTGGGGCGAAGAAAATGTGACAGGTTTGCCGTAAAGCTCCACAGAGCCGCTGTCAGGGGTGTAGATACCTGACAGGATGTTCATAAGAGTAGACTTTCCGGAGCCGTTTTCTCCAAGCAGTGCGTGTATTTCGCCGTGTCTTACATCGAAGTTGATGTTGTTGTTGGCTTTGACGCTGCCGAAGGCTTTACAGATTCCTTCAAGCTTTACGCAGATATCATTCATAATGCGTCTTCCTTTGTGAAAATAAATATATACTATTATACCACATTTCGACTCTCTTCGTCAATACAAAAACAGGATTTTGTTAAGTAAAAAAAGAAATCATGTATCCCTTATTTAGCGGAGCAGCTAAAAAGCCTCTCACTTTGGGAGATAGGTGTAGCAGGTGCGTTACATCTGCCATGCCGCAGGCTGTCGGAGAGGGCTTTTTCGCAGATATTCGCCCTCTCACTTTTAATGTTGTGCTGCTTTATTTCATAGTTTTTCAATGGGATGCTTTCAGACACACAAAAAGAGGCTGCAAAATTTGCAGCCTCTTTGGGTTTTTTATATTTTTATCAGTTTACAGAACCGATAACGCCCTCAACGAGCCAGTCAAATGCCTGAAGCTCAGCGTCGGTCATTTCTGCACCTGCCGCAACGCGAACATTGCCCTCGTTGTCCTTAAGCTCGCCTGCGAAGATCTTGAGAGTGCCATCCTTGATAGCAGCTTCAGCTGTAGCTACAGCCTCTGCGGTGCCCTCTGCGCAGTTGCCGGTGAGGTCATCAAGAGATACCATGCCTGCGGAGAGACCTTCCCAATAGGACTGACCTTCCCAAGTGCCGTCGATGATAGACTGAACATCCTGAGTGTAGTAAACGCCCCAGTGGAAGAGGGGAGCGGTGAGGTATGCTTCGGGAGCGGCGCTTGGAGTAGAGGAGTTATAGCCGATAGCCAGAACGCCCTTTTCCTGTGCCGCGAGCTGGGGAGCGGTGGAGTCGCAGTGCTGTGCGATAACATCGCATCCGTTGTTGATAAGGGAGATAGCCGCATTCTTTTCGAGGGTTACGTCAAACCAGGTGTTGGTCCATACAACCTCAACGGTAGCTTCGGGATTTACCGAACGGAGACCGAGAGTGAACGCGTTGATGCCGCGGATAACCTCAGCTATAGGCATAGCCGCAACGTAACCAACCTTGCCGGACTCGGAGTTGAGACCTGCAACGATACCTGCAAGGTAACGTGCTTCGTAAACTCTGCCCATGTAGTTGCCGTAGTTGTCGCCGGTGATATAGCCGGTAGCGTGACCGAAGTATACATCGGGGTAGTCTTTCGCAACCTTTTCAACCCACTCGCCGTGACCGAAAGAGGTAGCGTAGATTACATTGTAGCCGTCATCGCAGAGCTGACGGAGAGTTGCCTCACACTCGGAGGACTCGGGAACGTTCTCAACATAGTGAGTGGTGATGCCCATTTCTTCGAGAGCGAGTCTGCCCTGATCGTGAGCGTAGGAGTAGCCGAGGTCGCCGATAGGACCGACATAAAGGAATGCAGCCTTGATGTCTTCCTTAGCGATAGCTTCAAGCTTTGTATCGCCCTGATCATCAACCTGGGTTTCGCCGCAGCCGGAGAGGCAGAGCGTGCAAGCCATAAGACCTGCGAGAAGTGCAGAAAGAATCTTTTTCATTGGTATTTCTCCTTTGAAATATAATTTTGCAGGAGGTATTTTGCCCCCTTATGTCAAATTATAGCAGAAACAATTGCAAATGTCAATGAATTATAACGAAAATTTGAATTTTTTTTAGAAATTGCGAAATTTCGGTGTTTGCGCACGGTTAGAAAAATGTTAGTCAATCATATTAGCGAGGGTATGCCTGTTATACGGTGTGGGAAAAAATTACGCACAGTATTATGCCCAATTTTAAGTGATAAATTTATGTAGTTTTAATGAAATATTAAAAACATCGAAAAAACTATTTCAAATTGTCGAAATATGTGTTATAATGTATTTGGAGGGACGTGGGCGAGGTCTGCCCCGTTATTTCCCCGAATAATATTACTGCCGCGTAGGCAAAAATAGATGCGCGGCATAAAACGGAGGATTTATTGATGAACGAGACTTTATACGGCGATCTCAGCGTGATCGGAACAAGAGGCTGTGAGGAACTGACAGCACAGGTTGATGCCTACTTAAAGGAGTGGCGCAAGACCGACAAAAGCTTTGTTGTACAGGCGGACTGCACCAGATTTGGTACAGGTGAGGCAAAATGTCTCATTCACGAATCCCTTCGCGGACACGATGTCTACATTGTCAACGACTGCTTCAATTACGGTGTTACCTACAAAATGTACGGTATGACCGTACCCATGAGTCCCGACGACCATTATCAGGATCTTAAGCGCGTTATCGCGGCAATCGGCGGAAAGGCGCGCCGCATTTCGGTCATCATGCCAATGCTCTACGAGGGACGTCAGCACAAGCGCTCCTCCCGTGAGTCTCTTGACTGTGCCAATGCACTCCAGGAGCTTATGTCAATGGGCGTTTCCAACATTATAACCTTTGACGCTCACGATGCACGCGTACAGAACGCGATTCCGCTTTCCGGATTTGAAAATGTCCGCTGCACCTATCAGATGATAAAGGCTCTGTGCAGGGCTATTCCGGATATCAAGCTTGACCGCGATCATCTTGCGGTTGTATCTCCCGACGAGGGCGGTATGAGCCGTTGTATGTATTATTCCTCCGTGCTTGGACTTGATCTTGGTATGTTCTACAAGCGCCGCAATTATGCTGTGGTTATTGACGGCAAAAATCCCATTGAGGCACACGAGTATCTTGGACGCGATCTTCACGGCAAGGATGCGATCGTTGTTGACGATATGATAAGCTCCGGCGACTCCATGCTTGACGTTGCGCTTCAGCTTAAGAGCAAGGGCGCAAAGAGAATCTTTGTGTTCTCCACATTCGGTCTTTTCTGCAACGGTCTTGAAAAATTTGATGAGGCTTATGCAAACGGCACTATCGACCGCATATTTACCACCAACCTTATTTATTCCACCGACGAGCTTAAGAGCCGCGAGTGGTACACTCAGGTAAACATGTGCAAGTACATTTCCTACATCATCGACACACTCAATCACGACCACTCTATAAGCAATCTTCTCAATCCCGTGAACCGCATCCACAATCTTGTGGAAAAGCGCAAGGAAGCGGGTCTCGAATAAAATAAACGTAACTCCGCCGGCGTTAGTCGGCGGAGTTTTTGTGTGGGGAGAGGTGACAGATAGGAGAAACGGTCGCTTTTTTGAGCACATCGCTTGCGATGTGCTGAAAGCATCCGCAAAGAACTTTATACAGGGAAATACTACACCGCTAAGGCAATGCAAATGCGGAATCGTTTGGGCGCTACACTCGCGCCGCCTGCATGGCCCCGCACCATTCCGGCGGCTTGGTGGCGATAATCGTTTGTGTGGTGGGGCGCGACCGCTTTACGGCGCGCATTGTGATAATTCTGTAGGGGGCGACGTCACCGACGCCCCGTTCTATCACACGACTCGCGCCGCCTGCATAGCGGTCATGCCACCACCTGCTTCGGCAGAAAAAATTTTATTTTTTTCGTTTTCCCACTTGACATTTGCCCAAAAATGTGCTATATTATTAGTGAGATCAGTTTTCCGTATGGCTGCTTGGGGATTGGACCCTCGTACCCCAGCGGAAAACTGGTCTTTTTTTGTTTTTATGTCAAGTATTCTACCGTCAGCTATTGCCTGGTTAATATCCGCTTCGATTTGCGCCCTTGGATAAACGGTAATTGCTTTATTTACAGAGAGTCTTTTCCCGTCAATCATTCCGCGTGTATCAACCTCCTCGACAACAACTGCGTATCCCTTGCCGCCGTTTTCAACATCATCGATAGTCTTGTCGGTAACAAGTATTATTCTGTTGTGTCGAGAGTTACCGTTCTCATCGAGAGGCGCAGCGAATACCGCCACAGGATTTTCGGATTTTTCAAGAATTTCTAAAAAATCTTCTTTCTCGATGCCGTGATAATTATCTTGTTTTTTATAAAACGGCTTCTTTTCATATTCCTCTAATGTCACTAAAGCTGAATATACTTTAGATGCAGGCATTGTAACCTTCAAGCTCTCTGCACCGATAACTTCCGTCATAAAGTTGGATGTTTCGCCAAGATAAACTTCGCCTTTTGAGGCATCAAACGTGCCATTCAACACTCTGTCAAGGTCGTCGCTGAGCTTCGGGGAGATAGAATACTTCACCCCATCGACACCGCCGAGTGAAAATTGCCTATTGACATTTTCAGAATTTTGTGATATACTCTTAGCAGAAAGTCGATTCAGACGGGTTTGCCCTGTCGTTTCGGCTTTTTTTATTTCATCCGCAATACCTTGTTCTGCTTTTCCTATATAACGCTTTACATACGCCACTTTTGTGCCGTCTGTCAAATTCGCTATGCTTAACTCTAATTTATATGCGTTGCTGTCGTCTGCGAGGTATACAGTTCTTTGGTCGAAATCCGCAACACCTTTATGGGGATGTCGTTGCGCTTCGTTTCGTACTCGTGCTTCCGATGCTGTTACAGTTTCTACGATGTTTTTATTGATTGTTTCGCTAACTGCATCTACATCTATACCGTCTTCATATGCGGGACGCTTTTTGAACAACTCTTTGTAAACGTCGGTGCTGGGAAGTTTTTTCACAAATGTAATCACGTCGCCGTCTTCGAGTGATATTTGTTTGCCGACAAGCGTATTATATGCTTCTCTCGGGGTCATTTCCGTGCCGTCTGCCTTTAGAAAAATATTCCCGTCCAGTTTAACGTACTTTACTCCGTTTTGAGTCGTATGGATACTATGCTGCCCCGCACCGCCGTTATTAGCCTTTCTCTGCGCCCTGTACGCCGCCTCAAAGCGGTGCTTGATAACCTCAATCTGCCGTGCCTCTCGGCTTCCTGCGGTTACAAGATTGGAGAAGTACTTGATTTGGTCGTATATGTACTCAAAAAGGTTGCGGTGATGTACGGAAAGGTGGTTGACAAAGTCCGCGTCCGTAAAAAGGTACTCGCCTACGATATCCGCGTTAAGCTCGGAGTCGATGTCCGTTCCCTCGTTGTATACATCCTTGACCGCCTGCTTGCCGCTCTCGGTAATGCCTACGGACATTACCGGAACTTCAATTACCTCCGAAACAGGGTCAGCGCGCCTGAGAGAATGAGCAGTCCCCCGAAAAATGAGCGGATAATATCGGGGGACACGCTTTTTGCGAGCATACTTCCGAGGACTGCGCCGATACTTCCGCAAAGCACCATCCAAGTAATAAGCTTAAAATTAAGCTTTCGCTTTATGAGGTGCACCACCATGGCGGCACCGGATGAGAAGAGAAACCACACAAGATTTATCCCCTGCGCGGCAAGCTGGTCCGTGCCGCAAAACAGCACCAGCCATATAACGAGCAGTCCGCCACCTCCGATTCCAAGCCCCGACAGTATGGCAACTGCAAAGCCTACGATTGCATCCATCATGTAATCACCTCAGAAAATTTATGCCTGCCCATATTACCATAACGGCAAACAGGCGTTTTACAAGGGTTACGCTCAGCTTATCAAGAAGCAGTGCGCCTGACACACCTCCCAGTATTCCGGGGATAAGATACGGCACGGTGAGCGAAAAATCTATCTTATCTCCGTACATAATAGCGGAAATAAGCGAGAGGGGAAGTATCACAGCGATAAGGGTGGCAAACCTGTCACGCACGCCGTCCTCGCCGTCCTTTGGCAGGAGCGACATTGCAAGCATAAGAACGATTCCGCCGCCTGTACCTAAAAATCCGTTTACGACACCGGCAAAAACGGCGATAATTCCTATGATTACTGCGCGTCCCGTGCCGTAATTTTTAAAAAACTCAAAACTTTTACTATATTTCATGATTTACGGGTTGTAATTTCTGAAAATTTATGGTATAATAATATAGTATACATATATTTGTACCTCATACAGAGAAAGTATAGCCCATATGCGGTCACATGATACATAGAAGTTGAGAGTAAAAGTCTGAAAGGAACCGTCACGATAATGCCTGCAAAAAAATCAGCAAACAAGCGTCCTGCGGCGCGTACATCAAAAAATTCCAAGGCAAAAGCAAGTAGGGGAAAAGCCGGACGTGATCCGGAGCGCCTTATAAATCAGCTTATGCCGTATATTTTATCCATTGCGGCTCTGTTTTTGTTTATCAGTTATTTTATGCCGGATTCCACCGGCTTTGTGGGAACGTTTTTCAAGAACACCATGTTCGGTCTTTTTTCAAAGGGCGCATGGATCGTGCCGTTCCTTGTTTTGAATATAGCATATTTTTGGAAGCGCGATGTAGCGTCCGACAGTGTAAAGTACAAGCTGGTATTTTCTTTGGCGGTACTGAGCCTGTTTTCCGTGCTGGTGCACGCCTTTGCAAGACACGGCGGCACTGCTGTGTCAGCTCCCTTTGTAAATCTTATTGAGCTTTTTGTGGACGGCGCACAGCGAATCGGCGGCGGTCTTATAGGCGGCTTCTTCGGAAATCTTTTGATGAGCGGCTTTGGATTTGCAGGAACGCTTATACTCGGCATTGCGCTGATACTTCTTTTCGGAATATTCCTTTTCGGCATGACTCCCCATATGTTCGCCGTATACATTGTTACGGGAATAAGAGAGCTTCGCGCGGGATTTTCCGAGCGCATGACCGATGTTCGTGCTGAGCAGGAGCAGATGCTCTCCGAGTACGAAGCCGAGCGCGCAAGACGCATTGCCGAGAAGGAAGCGGCAAGGGCGGCGGCAGAGCGTGCGGCGATGAAGAAATCCCGCAAGCATCCGGTCAACGATCTTCTTGACGACGAGGATGAAGAAGAAAACAGCTTTTTCGATGCGGCGCAGGCCGTGGAAAGCGATGCCGCGGCAAATGCGCCTGTGATTGATCCGTCAATATTTGACGCTGTCATGTCAGAAAATGAGGCGCAGAACGCCGATGAGGCGGAAGATTCTTCCGTGGAGGAATCCACCGAAAAGCGTGGTTTGTTCCGCCGCGAGAAGGTAAGTCCCATGCCGAAAACCGGAATGCAGGAGCTTTCCGAGCTTGAGGACGGGGAAATAGATCTTGCGAAGATCTTTTCAGAGGCTGACACTATGGAGGTGGCTGTTCCCGGTATGCCGGAGGACGGCGAGATAGTGACCGCCGCGGAGATAGACCTTATGGTAGAGAAGAGCAGACTTTCGGGAGAGAATCTGCCTGTGCCTGTGGGTGATGACGACGAGCCGCCCTTTGATGTGGACGAGCACACGGTATTTGCGGCTGTTGACCACGGAAACGTTGTTACCGAGAGGGCGCCTGTTATGCCGGAATATGTATTTCCGCCGCTGTCGCTCTTAAAGCTTGATATGTCAAAGGACAACCGCGATATGTCGGGCGAAATACAGCAGACCGCAACGAAGCTTGTGGAGACGCTTCGTTCATTCAACGTAAAGACAAAGATAATCAACGTGTCGCGCGGACCTACGATCACTCGCTACGAGCTTCAGCCAGAGGTTGGCACCAAGGTTCGCTCCATTGTGAATCTTGTTGACGACATCGCGCTTCATCTTGCCACAAGCGGTGTGCGCATCGAAGCACCTATTCCGGGCAAAGAGGCGGTGGGAATCGAAGTACCCAACCGTTCAACATCTACGGTATACATCCGCGAGCTTCTTGAGAGCAGCGGATTCAAGACGTCCCCCAGCAAGGTGACGACTACTCTCGGCATGGACGTTGCCGGAAGCCCTGTTTTACTTGATATTGCCAAGATGCCCCATCTGCTTATTGCAGGTACTACCGGCTCAGGTAAGTCTGTGTGCATAAACTCGCTTATTATATCCATGCTTTATAAGGCGAGACCCGACGAGGTCAAGTTTATAATGATCGACCCGAAGAAGGTTGAGCTTAACGTTTACAACGGCATCCCCCATCTTTTGGTGCCTGTTGTGTCCGATCCCAAGAAGGCGGCAGGTGCGCTTCACTGGGCGGTAACTGAGATGGAGCGTCGCTACGAGCTTATCGAGGGTGCCGGTGTGCGCAATCTCAAGGGATACAATCAGTCGGTGGCAAATGACGACAGCGCGGAGAAGCTTCCTCAGATCGTCATAATAATCGACGAGCTTGCGGATCTTATGATGATGGCGCGTGATGATGTAGAAGAGGCGATCTGCCGAATTGCGCAGAAGGCGCGTGCGGCGGGAATGCATCTTGTTATCGGTACTCAGCGTCCGTCAGTTGACGTTGTTACGGGTCTTATCAAGGCTAACGTTCCCTCGCGAATTGCGTTTACCACCGCAAATCAGGTGGATTCCAGAACGATCATTGACACGGTCGGTGCGGAAAAGCTTATTGGACGCGGTGACATGCTGTATGCGCCTATCGGAAGCATAAAGCCCACCCGTGTACAGGGATGCTTTGTATCCGACGATGAGGTTGAAGAAGTAACCACGTTTATTAAGAATAATTACGGCGTAAGAGATTACGACAAGTCTGTAATGGACACCATTGAACGTGAGGCCATGCTTTGCGGCAACAAGAAGTCCACGGTGATGGGTGACGGTGACGAGGAAGCCAACGACGGCGATCCCATGCTTCGTCCGGCAATTCAGCTTGCTGTGGAATCGGGCAAGATATCGACGTCCCTTATCCAGCGCCGCTTACAGCTCGGCTACGGACGCGCCGCGAAGCTTATTGATGCTATGGAGCAGATGGGCATTGTAAGTCCGCCTCAGGGTCAGAAGCCTCGTGATGTACTTATTTCCAAGTCTGAGTACATGGAAATGGAGCTTCGCCGCGGCGAGTGATGGTGTATAGGGGTTACGGTCGCTTTTTTGAAAAAAAGCTCCGCAAAAAACTTTATACAAGGGAAATTGCTTACCGCTAAGGCAACGTAAATGCGTAATCGTTTGGGCGCGTGACTCGCGCCGCCTGCATGGGTCCTCACCATTCCGGCGGCTTGGGTGGCGGTAATCGTTTGGGTGTTGGGCGCGGCCGTTTTGCGGCGCGCATTATGGCACGTTCGTGGGGGCGACGTCCTCGACGCCCCGTTTTACCGTCGATTGGTGCATTTCTCATCCGCCCGTTACCAAAAAACATACAAAAAGCGGAACAAACTTGGTATTTGCTCCGTCAAACAAAGGAAAATACAACGAAAGGCAGATAAACCGTGTCTACACTTATCGCAATAGACGGACTTGACGGGTCCGGTAAGAATACGCAGTCCACGATGCTCGTGAACCGACTTAAAATCGAAGGCTTTTCCGTCAGAAACTTAAGCTTTCCCATGTACGACAGCGATTCCTGCGCTCCTGTAAAGATGTATCTTGAGGGAAAGCTGGGAACACGTCCGTCGGACACAAACGCCTATGCGGCATCCACACTTTTTGCCTGTGACAGATACTGCTCCTACAAGGCGGATTGGAAAAAGGACTACGACAGCTTAAACAAGATAATAGTTGCCAACAGATACACGTCGGCAAACGCGGTTCATCAGCTCTCGAAGCTTCCGCGCGATATGTGGGATGACTTTCTTGATTGGCTGTGGGATTTTGAGTTTATAAAGCTTGGACTTCCTGCGCCCGATCTTGTTTTGTATCTTGAGCTTCTTCCGGAGCAGTCAATGGAGCTTGTAAGTCTCAGATCAAGTCAGACGGGGCAGAAAAAGGACATCCACGAGCTTGACGAGGGCTTTATGAGACGGAGCTATGAAGCGGCACAGTTTGCCTGCGAAAAGCTTGGTTGGACAAAGATCAAATGCTACGATAAGAACGGTGTGCGTGAGCGCACGGACATTTTTGGTGAGATACTTGACACCGTGTGTCAAAAGACAGATATCGTGCTTTAATGTGCGGTTTACAACCGATTAAATAAAGGAAGGGTCATAAGTCTGAAAAACGGATCGTTTTTCAGACAATCAACTCTTAGAAAAGGAAGGATCATAAGATGGTATATATGTTTTTAGCCGAGGGATTTGAGGAAGTGGAGGCACTTTGCCCGCTTGATCTGCTTCGCCGCGCAGGGGTTAAGGTTATGACGGTGGGAGTTGGAACAAAGGTTGTACGCGGCTCTCACGGTATTGAGGTCATAGCCGATATTACCACATACGAAGCCGAGCAGCTTCTTGCAAAAAATCCTGCTGATATGGTCATTCTGCCCGGAGGTATGCCGGGAACATTAAATCTTCAGGCGGATGCTGTTGTGAACCGCTTTATTGAGCACGCTAACGCTCGCGGTGCTTACCTTGCGACTATCTGTGCCGCTCCCCTTATTCTCGGTGAGCTTGGTCTGCTTTCGGGTAAGGAAGCCATTTGCTATCCCGGATTTGAAGAAAAGCTTCACGGGGCTGTGATATCGGAAAAATCCGTAGTTTCTGACGGCAAGATCATCACAGGAAAGGGAATGGGTGTGGCACTTGAATTCGGTCTCGCGCTCGTGAGTGCTCTTGTTAGTGCCGAAAAGGCAGACGAGCTTCGTGCCGCTGTCATGGCTTGACTGTGAGGTAGAAATGTACGAAATCAGAAAAAAGAAAAACGATATAAGAGAGAAATACAAGGCCCTCCGTGCCGCGCTTCCTGCGGACACCAAGGCGCAAATGGATGAGAAGATATGCACAAGCTTTTTCTCCCTTGCCACATACCGATATGCCAATGTGCTTCTCATGTATTCCCCAAAGTCAGATGAGGTCGATGTTCTGCCTATTGCAAGGCGTGCCCTTGCGGACGGGAAGAAAGTAGCTTTCCCACGGTGTATTCCGGAAAGTCACGATATGGAGTACCACTATATCACCTCTCTCGATCAGCTTAAAAAGGGAACATACGGACTTCTTGAACCCACCCCAGATCTTCCCGTATACGACCGTGCTTCAACGGCTCCAAGTGCATGCATAGTTCCGGCACTTGTGTATGACAAGCGGGGCTACAGGCTCGGATACGGCAAGGGGTACTATGACCGCTATCTTGGCGGATATATCGGCTCAAAGGTCGGTATGATATACAGCGATTATATAATAGACTCGCTTCCGCGCGGCAGATTTGACCTTTGCGTTGACTTTATCGTCACCGAAAAGGGACTTCGCGTGGTTGACAAAAACAAATAACCTCCTCGGAGAAAGATATGAAGCTGAAATCCACTTTTGCGGCGCCGATACTTGTCATTTTCGTCATGCTCATGTTTACGGCGTCAAGATATATAGACATTGGCTCGCTTTCCTACCGCGAGAACATTTGTCTTGCTATAATCGTCCTCCAGCTGCTTATTTTGGTAGTGCCAAGTGCCTTTTATACCAAAATCAGAGGTGACGGATTTATAAAAAAAATGCGTCTTGCGCCAATCGGCATTGAAAAGCTGCTTTTGACGCTTCTTGCAGCATTCGTTTTGATACTCGGCGACACGCTCTTAAAGCTTGCACTTTACAATATCGGTTTTATTGATGCGGAATACTCGCTGTACTACTATTATCTTGACGGAACGTCTCCCGGCGTGCTTTATTCGCTGATTGCATTCGCTGTAGTGCCCTCTGTATGCGAGGAGCTTATGTTCCGTTCACTTCTTTGCGCTGAGTACGAGTCAAGCGGAACGGTAACCGCGGTCATAGCCTCGTCCATGCTGTATGCAATGTTCGGTATGAATTTCGGATATTTCCCCGTATATCTTTTTGCAGGACTCATGTTTGCGCTTGTAATGTATATAACACGCTCGGTTTTTGCTTCTATGCTGTGCCATCTATGCTATTCGGTGTTTGAGCTTGCGGCAGGAGAGACTGTACGTACCATAATAACCAAGCCGCAGAGCACCGGCTTTCTCATATTTGCGGTTGCAGGCACATTCCTGCTTGCCCTTGCCGCGCTGTTCGGCGAAGCTGAACGTACTTATTACGGCTATGCGCTGTCGGGAAAGAGGGCTGAATACGCCGAAAAATGTCCGCGCTTCAACCTGCGCCTGTTTTCACAGGCACTTCTCGCACCGCCGTTTTTGGTGGCATTACTCGTATTTATTATTGCCGCTATACAGTTTAGCGGAGTTTAATATAAAGGGGCTTACCCTGTAAGCTTTGGTGATATTTTTATGGATGAAAACAACAATAAGCGCGTTGCTTCCAACGATATTTTAAGGGAAGCTGTTCCGCCGAAGCCGGATGTGGCAAAGGACGAGACAATTGAATTTAAGCGCGATACGGTGAGACGTCAGACAATTCCTCAGAATGCTGATATGCAGAATACCGCGCAGATACGCGGCGGTGCTGTAGTAAGACCGCTGAGACAGCCCACACCGCAGATGAATGCAACTCCCGCTCAGCCTGAGAAAAAGCTGAGTCCCATACAGGCGGCGGCACAGCGGCAAATGCAGAATCCGCCAAGACCCCGTCCTGCCGCAAAGTCTTCTGTTCAGCCGGAGGCTTCCGCTAAGAATCACACTGTATCTGCTCCGCGTACTGCACCTGCCACGCGTCCTG
This sequence comes from uncultured Clostridia bacterium, assembly GCA_904501985.1. Lineage (GTDB taxonomy): Bacteria > Bacillota > Clostridia > Oscillospirales > CAG-272 > Flemingiibacterium. The sequence goes on along the minus strand of CAJGCT010000005.1, from coordinate 8,621 downwards.
CGCCTGCGCCGGCAAGAACGCCGGTTTCTGCCGACAAGATGAGTGCAGACCGGGTGCGCGAGCCTCAGAGAGCACCGAAGCCAACCGCTCCGGCGGCTCCTGTAAAGCCGCAGTCGGCAAACACAGGCGCGGCGACACCGCAAAACAACAGAGCCGCATCTCTCCAGCGTCAGCTTCGCACCGAGCCTCAGCGCCCTGCCGCTCCCAAAATGAGCGGTGATGCTATAAAGGCTCCCGTGCCAACCACGACACCGTCTGTGAAACAGCGGCAGACCATGCCAACTCAGGCAACTCGTGCGCGTACCGAGAACGATGATTTTGAAATCGACGAGATAGCTACCGCAAACGCTAAGTATCACAAGAAGTATGATTCGACAGACAGCAGGTTTGTTGACTCCGCCACAAGCGCGGTCATGAGTCTTGTTAAGGCTGTTATATATATCGCAGTAATAATTGTCGTGTCCGTAGGACTGTCCGTGTTTGTTGTCAATACCGCAAACGATGTGTTTAAGTTTGTGGTTGATGATAAGATGGTTACAGTCAACATCCCCGAATACGCATCTATCGAGGATGTGTCCGAAGCACTCTATGATGCAGGTGCTATAAAGCACAGATGGGCGTTTAATCTGTGGAGCGGTCTTAAGGATTCGGGTGCTGAGTTTATCCCCGGAACCTACGAGGTGTCGACCACACTTAATTACGACTATCTGCGTGCCGCGTTCAAAAAGTCCACAAAGCGCATAGAGCTTCGTGTCACTATCCCCGAGGGCTATACCATCGACGAGATGATAGAGCATCTTATTGCTTCCGGCATCGGAAACGCAGGTGACAGTGAGAGGAAAAAGCAGATAATAAGAGACGCTTTCATAGATGCCATAAACAACTATGAGTTCGATTACCGTTTTGTTCGTGAGCTTACAACTACGGAGGACCGAATCTACAGGCTTGAGGGGTATCTGTTCCCGGACACCTACAATTTCTATGCGGAATACGGAAGTGCAGAGGACAGCGAGGCGGAAGCGGCGAAAAAGACCGCTGTGGCGGTGCTTTCCAAGATGCTTGACAACTTTGACGGCAAGTTTGCGGATGAATACTACGCACGCTGTCTTGATCTTAAGATGACCGTGGATCAGGCGATAACGCTTGCATCCATGATAGAAAAAGAGACAAGATACGCGGATGAGCTTGGATACGTTTCCTCTGTATTCCACAACCGTCTTAAGTATCCCGGCACCTTCCCGTACCTCAACTCCGACGCTACTATCATGTACGCTATCGCCCACGATACAGGCTCGCGTCTTGATTCCATGAGCGGCGAGGATACGAGCTACGAAACCCCGTACAACACCTATACCCACAGGGGACTTCCTCCCGGACCTATCGCAAACCCCGGTCTTAATGCTATAAAGTATGCGCTTTATCCAAACGATACAAATTATTTCTACTTCGTTTCGGACAGTGCAGGAAGAACGCTGTTTGCGGCAACGGAACCCGAGCATATTGCGAACATCAATACTGTTCGCGGCAGATGATAATTTAGTATTTCGGGGAGGCTCACGCCTCCCCGAGGTATATATAAATAATGCCGGTAGGGGAGGGGGCCCACCTCCCATCATTCATATCACCTAAACACAAAAACGGGAGGCGAGACTGTTAAGTGTGGTAAGATAGTTTACAGAATGTGTAAGGACATAGTTTACAACTATATGGTATAATAAAGGCAAAAAATGTCTAAAGGAGACGTGTTATGCCTTGGGAAGAAAAAGGGTTGAAAACTATGCGAGAAGAATTTGTAAAACGAGTCTTATCACACGAAAAGAGTAAGAACGCATTGTGTAAAGAGTATGGAATCAGCCGTCCGACGGGGGATAAATGGATAGCACGATACCTTGCCGGCGAAGATCTGAATGATAAGAGCAAGATTCCAAAAACAATTGCGAACAAGACAGATGCAGATGTCGAAGCATTCATTGTAAATTACAGACGGCAATATCCGGCAATAGGAGCCGCAAAGATACATCGTATGCTCCGGGATGAAGGAATCACCGATATCCCCTGTCCTAAGACAATTAATAACATCTTTAAGCGAAACGGTTTGATTACGAAAGAAGCCAGTACAGCAGCGATGCCCAATAAACACTTTGAGAAAAGCGTCCCAAATGAAATGTGGCAAGCTGACTTCAAAGGCAATTTCGCAATCAAGAACGGTTTCAGATGTCATCCGCTTGATATCATAGATGATTATTCAAGATACAATCTGTGCTGTGCGCCTCTTGGTGGTGAAACCTTTGCTGAGGTACGACCGTATATTGAATCTGTATTCAAGGAATACGGTCTGCCGTTCTCGTTCTTGTGCGACAACGGAAACCCTTGGGGAACACCGCAATCTACAGGCTTCACAAAATTTGAAGTATGGTTGATGGAGCTCGGTATTCTTACACTTCATGGCAGAGGCTGTCATCCTCAAACACAAGGTAAGGAAGAACGCTTTAACGGTTCGCTGACGCGTGAGTTTTTAAGATACAATACATTTGAGAATCAAGCCGATGCTGCACGTAAGCTTTCAGAATATCGTGATTTCTACAACAACAAGCGTCCGCATCATGCTTTGAATTTGGAAACACCGTCAACACGTTATGTTAAAAGTGAAAAAGTATATCCGGATAAAATCGAAGAATGGGAATATCCTTCGGATTTCGAAACACACAGTGTAAAAGAAACAGGATACGTTTCCATCAAAGGGCAAGGATACTTCCTCAGCGAAGCGTTTGGCGGAAAAAGGGTTGCAGTACGTGAATCAAGCAAAGGTGGCGGTCTTGTGAATCTTTACTTCAGGCAATTCAAAATAGCACAAATTGATTTGGACAAACGTGTCTATACTTTCAAACGTGCTTATCTTATCGATGGCGATCCGCGCTTCGCGCGGACATAAATTGACATCTCGACTTCGGCTTCGCCTTCGCTTCTATGTCAATTTATGTCCATTTGACTGTAAACCATGTGCTTGCACAATTTGTAAACCATCTTACTCTTGACAGAAACGCCTCCCCTACAAAATAAACATTGACGATTCTGCTCATATAGGCGGATTCCATATCTGCCCGTAATACAAGCACATATATTATTGAAAGGAAACTAACGTGAGACACGGATTTATAAAGGTTGCCGCAGTCACTCCCACGGTACATCTGGCAAATCCCGAGGGAAATGCCGACGAAATAATAAGACTTTCAAAATACGCCTCCGATGAGGGCGCAAAGCTTATCGTATTCCCCGAACTCAGCGTAACCGGAGCGACTTTGGGCGATTTATTTCTCCACAAGCAGATTATATCCGGCGCGGAAGCCGCAATTTGCAGAATTGCCGCCGAAACTACGGAGCTTCCCTCTGTAATATGCGTTGGAGCACCTGTTCTTCGTGAAAATAAGCTTTACAACTGCGCTGTCGTGATATACGGCGGCATGATTCTCGGAATCGCACCCAAAAAGACGCTGTGCGCAAAGGGCATTATGGATAAGCGCGTATTTACGCCTGCTCCCGAAAAATGCGGTACGGTGGAGTTTGGCGGTATCTGCGTTCCCTTCGGACACAACATGACTTTTTACTGCGAGGGGATGCACGACTTCAATTTTGCCTGCGAGATCGGCGCGGACCTGTACGGATGCACCCCTGCATCCGAGAATCACTGTAGGGCAGGTGCTACGGTCGTAGCAGGACTTTCTGCCATGCCCGAAACCGTGGGAATGGCTGAGCGACGCCGTCTTTTTGCCGCTTCTCACTCGGCGCATACCTCCTGCGGATACATTCTTGCCGAGGCAGGGTACGGCGAATCCACCACCGACTGTGTTTTCGGCGGACACCGCTTGATATGCGAGGCAGGGAACACAATAGCCGAAACAAAGCCGTTCTGCGGTGAGGATGAAGATTGCCCTGTGACATTTTCGGAGATCGACGTATCAAAGCTTGCATATGAGCGCATGAGACGGGGTGATTTTGAGACGATTGAGGTAACAGCGGACAATTACTACAGCATTTCCTTTGATATGGAGCTGTGTGACACCGAGCTTACACGAAAAATCCAACAGCTTCCGTTTGTGCCGGAGGATGCGCAGGCGTGCCGCGACCGCTGTGAGGAGATACTTAATATACAGGCGCACGGACTAAAGAGGCGGCTTTGTCATACGGGTGCGAAGTCGGCTGTTATCGGCATATCCGGCGGACTTGATTCCTGCTTGGCACTTCTCGTTTCAGTTAGGGCGATGGAGCTTTTGGGGCGAACTAATTCTGACATTATCGCGGTCACCATGCCGTGCTTTGGCACGACGAGCCGTACACGTACCAATGCAGAACGCCTCTGTGAGCGGCTTGGAGTCAGCTTCCGCTGTGTGGATATAAAAGCGGCGGTGAATCAGCATTTTTCGGATATAGGACACGATGCCGAGTGCCGCAATGTAGTGTATGAAAACGTGCAGGCGCGTGAGCGGACACAGGTTATCATGGATATTGCCAACGCCGAGGGCGGAATCGTTATCGGCACAGGCGATCTTTCGGAGCTTGCCCTCGGATGGGCGACCTTTAACGGCGACCATATGTCAATGTACGGCGTGAACTCCTCTGTGCCGAAAACTCTGATCCGGCATATTGTGGCGTATGCCGCCGATACCTGCGGCGACGGCGAGCTTAAATCGGTGCTTTTGGATATTTTAGCGACTCCCGTAAGTCCGGAACTGCTTCCGGCGGAGGAGGGTGATAAAATCGCGCAGAAAACAGAGGATATTGTAGGACCTTATGAGCTTCACGATTTCTTCCTTTATTATTTTGTAAGATTCGGTATGTCCCCCGACAAGCTTTACCGCATGGCGTGTCACGCTTTTTCGGGCATATATGACGGAGAAACGGTTAAACGCTGGCTTGATACCTTCCTTGGGCGGTTTGTAAGTCAGCAGTTCAAGCGTTCCTGTTTGCCGGACGGACCGTCTGTTGGAAGCGTCAGCCTGTCGCCCCGCGGCGGATTTTCCATGCCCAGCGATGCTTTGTCGGCGGTGTTTTTTGAATAAGTAAGATAAATTCGCAAGTTTTTTCAGTGCTTCAGGCATATGAAAAAACTTGCGAAAATTTTTTTGTAAAAACTATTGACAAACCCGAACATTTGTGCTATAATGTTCTCACAAGCAAAAACCGAACAAATATTCGGAGTGTCGGAGGACTTAAAAATGACCGCTGCAATGAGACAAACAGTAAAGGTATATATAGCAAATTTTGAGGGTTGTACAGGACGCGCATCCTTTATAATGCGCCTTGCGCGCGCCTTTTCCATCGACCTGACGAGAATCTTAAAAGGTGAGCTGTGGCGTGCACTTTGCGAGCGTATTGCCGCCATCGGCGCAGGGGATATTCCCGTGCGCGTGCGTGTTATGGGTCTTGACGATGCATACCCCTCGCTGTCCCGCGAATGCGAGACTCTCATCCGCATCCTCAGAGCCGCGGCAGAGAAGAACGAGTGTTTCCGTGCCGACGCGGTCATAGGGGATATGAAGTGGAAGATATGAACGGGTGTTCGGCGGATTTGCGGCGAAAATAATTTAGTAAGTCCCATTGCTCCTGCGGATTTTATTCCGCGGGGGCGTTTTTTTCATGTGTTTTACGAGTCGCTCCCATACAATCCCTAACCCCATTCCGTGCACCAAAATGCACAAAACTTGCACAAAAATGCCGCAATAGCAATTTGCGGCATTTTTTTCTTGTTAAGGTATTGAAAAGTTGACGAAAATGTTGTATAATATACTATGTATGAAAATGCATATATTACAGTGAAAGGAAAATCGAGGGATTTTATCCCCGAGGAGTGCAAATATGGCTGACGTTTATACCGTTGAACTGTCAAAAATCATAAACGAATTTTCTCTTGAAAAAATCTATCTTCCCGACGATGCGGATAAGATTGCCATTCATCTTATGGACGTAAACCGCCCCGGTCTTCAGCTCGCAGGCTTTTTTGACCACTACGAGCCGCAGCGCATGCAGATAATCGGCAAGGTTGAGCACAGATATCTCGAATCTCTCTCGGCTGAGGCACGCAGAAAATCTATTTTAGGTTTTCTTGAAAGCAAGCCGGTTGCGGTGGTTATTTCATCAGCCCTTGAAATATTCCCGGAGTTTTATGAGCTTGGCGAGTATTTCGAAGTGCCGATCCTTCGCACCGCTGACAGCACCAGCGCATTTATGGCGGCACTTATCGCTTTTCTCAATGTTCAGCTTGCCCCCAGAATCACAAGACACGGTGTGCTTGTTGAGGTGTACGGCGAGGGTATCCTTATCCTCGGCGATTCCGGTGTCGGTAAGTCCGAGACGGCAATAGAGCTTGTTAAGCGTGGTCACCGTCTTATTGCAGACGATGCGGTGGAAATAAAGCGTGTGTCGGCAAAGACGCTTGTAGGAAGTGCACCCGAAATCATACGCCACTATGTTGAGCTTCGCGGAATCGGTATCGTTGACGTGCGCCGCATATTCGGTATGGGTGCCGTAAAGCTTACCGAGAAGATCGACTATATCATCAATCTTGAGCCTTGGGTGCAGGGCAAAATGTACGACCGCTTCGGACTTGATTCGGAGTACACCGACATTCTCGGCATAAAGATACCCACTACCACCATTCCCGTAAAGCCGGGACGCAATCTTGCGATCATACTTGAAATTGCCGCTATGAACAACCGTCAGAAAAAGATGGGCTTCAACACGGCAGAGGAATTTAACAAGAAGCTCATGGGTCAAATGGGAATTGAAATGAGCGAATAAGCCGGCAAAGCGGCGGGAGCAAGCCCCCGTCCTACGAATCAACAGGTATTTTTTGTTTTTAAGTAAGATAATACGGTAAGGAGAAATATCATGACACTTGTTATTATGGCAGCAGGCATGGGAAGCCGCTACGGCGGACTTAAACAGATTGACCCCGTTACATCTCACGGCGAATTTATTGTTGATTACTCCATCTACGATGCTATAAAGGCAGGATTCGACAAGGTGGTTTTCATCATCAAGGAGGAAAACTACGACGTGTTCCGTGAGACCGTTGGAGCGCGTATAGAAAAGGCTGTTAAGGTCGAATATGTTTTCCAGGAGCTTCACAAGATTCCTAAAGAGTTTTCCGTTCCGGAGGGGCGCACAAAGCCCTTTGGTACTGCTCATGCGGCACTTATGGCGGCAGAAGTGGTAAACGAGCCTTTTGCTATCATAAATTCCGACGATTTCTACGGACGTGATGCCTATATTAAAGCATATAATGCAATGGCGGAGGCTAAATCAACCGGTCATTTTGCTATGGTGGGATACATTCTTAAGAACACCGTTACCGAAAACGGTCATGTTTCACGCGGTATATGCGAGGTTTCGGACGGCAAGCTCAAAAACGTTGTAGAGCGCACCAAAATCCAAGAAAACGACGGCAAGGTTCAGTACATGGAGGATGATGTTTGGCACGACCTCGATGAGAATGCGGTTGTTTCCATGAATTTCTGGGTATTCACTCCGGACGTGTTCAAAATGCTCGGTGACGGACTCCGCAAGTTCCTCACGTCGCTTTCCTCGGCAAAAGACCCGATGAAAGCAGAATATTTCCTGCCGTTCCTTGTGCAGAGCAAAATTGACGGCGGAGAATGTGATGTTACCATGCTTGAAACCACTGCTAAGTGGTACGGTGTTACATACGCCGAGGATAAGCCGAAGCTGGTTGAATTTTTGAAGTCGCAGACCGAAGCCGGTGTTTATCCCGACGGTCTGTGGAAATAAAGTACGATAATTTTATTATAATACAAATTTAGAGGAGTAAATTATGTCTATTCTTGTAACCGGCGGTGCCGGATTCATCGGCTCACATACTGTTGTTGAGCTTCTTAACATCGGCAAGGAGGTAGTTATTGCCGACAATTTCTGCAATTCAAAGCCTGTTGTGCTTGACCGCATCCGTGAGATAACAGGGAAGGATTTCAAGTTCTACAATGTAGACCTCTGCGACAAATCTGCCCTTGAGGTGGTGTTCGCTTCGGAAAATATTGATTCTGCAATTCACTTTGCCGGACTTAAGGCGGTTGGCGAGTCCTGCGCAATTCCGCTTCGCTACTATCAGAACAATCTTATTTCCACTCTCAATCTCTGCGAGCTTATGGCAAAGTACAACTGCAAAAATCTTGTATTCTCCTCCTCGGCAACCGTTTACGGCAAGCCTGCAAGCGTTCCCATAAGAGAGGATTTCCCCAATTCCGCAACCAACCCTTACGGCGAGACAAAGCTTCAGATAGAGCATATCCTTAAAGATCTTTACAAGGCGGACGCGGAGTGGAACACCGCGATTCTCCGTTACTTCAATCCCATCGGTGCGCACGCATCGGGATTGATCGGCGAAGACCCCTCCGGAATCCCCAACAATCTTATGCCCTACATCACTCAGGTTGCCATCGGCAAGCGTGAGTGCCTGTCTGTATTCGGTGACGATTACGACACCCATGACGGCACCGGTGTGCGCGACTACATTCATGTAGTGGACCTTGCAAAGGCGCATCTTGCGGCACTGGAATGGCTTTGCGGTAAGCCCGGATGTGACGTATTCAACATCGGTACAGGTCACG